>JAVEWI010000098.1:0-6708 GCA_034004625.1 Bdellovibrionales bacterium | reverse complement strand
ATGCAAAACAGGGAAATCGCATCTGGCGGTGGACGCAAATCCCGCACCACTGCGCGGTAAACCCGATTCGCTTTTTAAAGGACGCTTATTTCTGGGTGAAGGCTTTTTCAGCGGCTTCAAAAGGCAGCAAAACGGCATTATGCCGCGCCGGATAATCCCGCACCGGCGCCAGTAAATCGAGCGCCGCCCAATCGGCAGGCAAAGCATCAGCCCCCGCCACGCCATCCAGCATGTTTTCGAGCGCCTGCCCCGCGGCGGCAATATCGGCGCGGGTTTTGCCGATGATGGCGCCGCGCATGACCGATACAACGGATTTGGTCAGCGCGCAGGCCTTGACCGCAAAACCGAAATCCGTCACGCGGCCATCTGCATCCAGCATCAGATCGACCGTGACATCACTGCCGCAAATGGGGCTGACCACACGGGCGGAAGTATCGGCATTTTCAAGACGCAGAGGTGTTTCAGCCCCTGCGGCAAGGTCAAGCAAGCGGCGGTTATAAATCGCCGCCAGCGCATCATCGCCCAGCATGTCGTCCGCGGATATTTTATCGGGCGCAGAGGCCATTACGCGGAAGCAGCGGATTTTTGATAAGCCACAGCGCCATCCTGCTCCACCTTGGTAAACAGGCGGTCGCAATAACCGCAGGTGACTTCGTCCTGCCCGTGGAAAGTATAATACACCTTCGGGTGGCCAAGACCGCCGCCGCCGCCATTACAGCTGACGTGATCCATATCGGCGGGAACCAGGAAAATTTCGGGATGTTGTGTGGTCATTGACGTCTCCATGTCGTGCCCTGCGGGCTGTCTTCGATAATAATACCCTGTGCCGCCAGAACATCGCGGATGCGGTCTGACTCGGCAAAGTTTTTTTGTGCGCGGGCATCGCGCCGCGCCACGATAAGCGCGTCTATTTCCGCGGCATCCAGCGCACCTGCCGCCTGCGCGGACTGGAACCAGGCTTGCGGGTCTTGCTGCAAAATGCCCAAAAGTTTTCCGGCGGATTTCAAGGCAGCCTTGGCGGCCTGTTTATCTTCGGCAAAACCCTTGGCGATTTGCGCAAGCTCCGCCATGGCGCGCGGTGTGTTGAGGTCATCCGCGAGGGCTGCGGCAAACCCCTCCGGCACACCTGCATCCACATCCGGCACATCGGCGGCATCGCGCAGCAAAGCGTAATAACGGTCGAGCGTTTTTTTTGCCTGTTCAATCCCCGCCTTGGTAAAATCAATCGGCTGGCGGTAATGGGCGGAGAGCAGGACAAGGCGCAAGGCCTCCGGCGGATATTCACGGACCAAATCATGCACCAGCAGGTAATTGCCGAGCGATTTGGACATTTTCTGCCCCTCGACCATCAAATGCCCGTTATGCACCCAATAATTGACGTATTTTTCACCACCATGGGCGCAGGTGCTTTGCGCGATTTCATTTTCATGATGCGGAAAAATCAAATCTTCACCGCCTGCATGAATATCAAAATGCACACCGTTAATGCCCGCATTCATGGCGGAGCATTCCAGATGCCACCCCGGACGGCCGCGCCCCCACGGGCTGTCCCAGCCCGGTTGCTGCGGCGAAGACGGTTTCCACAAAACAAAATCCGCGGGGTCTTTTTTATACGGCGCCACATCCACGCGCGCGCCCGCAATCAAATCATCACGGCGCAAACGTGACAGAGCGCCGTATTCCGGCCATGACGGCACGTTAAAAAGCACATGCCCCGCATCGGCATAGGCATGACCGGCGGCGATCAGTTTTTCGATCATCGCCAGCATTTCGGGGATATAGGCCGTGGCGCGCGGTTGATGATCCGGCACGCCAACGCCCAATGCACCCATGTCTTCGTTATAAATGCGGGTGTATTTTTCGGTAATGACGGAAATTTCTTCGCCCGTATCCGCCGCAGCCTGCATGATTTTGTCGTCAATGTCGGTGATGTTGCGCGTATAGGTGACATGCGCATCGCCATAAACATGACGTAAAACCCGCGCCAGCAAATCAAACACCACAGCAGGGCGCGCATTGCCGATATGGGCATGGTTATAAACCGTGGGGCCGCAGGCATAAAGACGCACATTGCGCGCATCGATGGGCACGAATTCTTCTTTTTGCCGTGTCAGGGTATTATGCAGGTATATTTTCATGTCTGTATCCGTGTCCGCCTTTGCGCCGTTTACAATTTAAACGTCACAAAAAATCCGCCGCTGTCATCGCGCATCACGGGGACGGCGCTGGCGACATAGCCATTATATTTTTCAAATTTGAAATAACGCGCCACGGGCTGGAACAACGTTTCGCCCGCACCGGGACGCACGGGATCAAACAGCACGTAAAGCGTTTGGGCGGAAGACCGTTTACAATATTTGACGATATGATCCAGCTTTTGCAGCGCATCGGGTTTTTCCATGCCGCGCAGGTCAACCTTGACCTCGGCTTCTTCCACGGGCGGCAGGTTCGCGCCCATATTTTGCAAAAACTCCATTGGAAACACTCTTGATCGTCATGCTAAAGTTGGCGGCGCTGCATCCGGACGCAGGGCCGTATAGCCTACAAGATAGCAGGTTTTTTCACAAAAATGAGTCCCTTTATGGCACAAAATTTCGACCTGATCCTGCGCGGCGGCACGGTTTGCCTGCCTGCGGGCGAAACCGTCACGAACATCGGCGTCACAGGCGGACGCATCGCCGCCATTGGCGACCTGAACGGATGCAGCGCCGCGCATGACATCGATTGCACGCATTTGCACATCATGCCCGGCGTGATTGACAGCCATGTGCATTTCCGCGAACCCGGATTGACGCATAAAGAAGACATTTCAACCGGCACGCTGGCCGCCATTGCGGGCGGCGTGACCACTATTTTTGAAATGCCCAATACAGAACCGCTCACCATTACCGCCGCCGCGCAGCGCGATAAAATGGCCCGCGCCGCGGAAAAATCATGGTGCGATTACGCGTTTTACATGGGCGGATGCGCCGGCAATGCGGATTTTTTGCACGAGATGGAAAAATTGCCGGGCTGCGCCGGTGTCAAAGTTTTCATGGGATCATCCACGGGCGATTTGCTGACAGCAGATGATGAAAACCTGCTGCGCATCATGCAATCCGGCACCCGCCGCCTGTGCCTGCATGCGGAAGACGAAGCCCGTTTGATTGCCCGCAAACATATCGCAGAGGACGGCGGCGATGTCGCGCAGCACCCCGTATGGCGCGACGCCGCATGCGCCCTGCTGGCCGTAAAACGCGCAGTAGCATTGGCGCGGAAATGCGCACGGCGCCTGCATTTTTTGCATGTGACCAGCGCGGATGAAATGGCATATCTGCACGCGCATAAAGACATCGCCACGGTGGAAACAACGCCGCAGCACCTGACGCTTTTCGCGCCGGATTGTTACGAAGCCATGGGCACGCGCGCGCAAATGAACCCGCCTATCCGCGACCGCGCACACCGCGATGCGCTCTGGGCCGCTGTGCAAAACGGCACGGTGGATACGCTGGGGTCCGACCACGCGCCGCATACACTGGATGAAAAAGCAAAGACCTATCCCGCATCGCCCAGCGGCATGCCCGGCGTGCAAACATTATTGCCCGTCATGCTCAACCATGTGCACGAAGGACGCCTGAGCCTTGCGCGGCTGGTCGATTTAACCGCCCACGGGCCGCAGCGTGTTTACGGCTTGCAAGCCAAGGGCCGGATTGAAACCGGATATGACGCCGATTTCGCCATTGTGGATTTGCAGGCAAAACGGCGCATTACCGACCGCTGGATCAAAAGCAAATGCGGCTGGACACCCTACGATGGTATGCGGGTGACGGGATGGTGCAAAGGCACCGTTTTGCGGGGCAAAATTGTCATGTGGGATGATGAGATAATCCTGCGCAAACCACAGGGCAGCGCAGTGCGGTTTGATGAAACCTTGATAGAATCAAGCTTTCAAGACCCCGAAAACGTACAGCCGCCGACACATACATGCTGCTCCTGATAAAAAATAAAATGATTAATAACAACATGATAGACATCAAATCGTTAAACCATATGCCATAACGCGTACGTGCTGCACGATTTATTAAGTGAATTTATATATACTTTAGCCAAGCGCTGCATCCCGCTGGGGGTGGGTCAGAACAGCGGTTAAAAAACAGCATTCGGGGCACAGGGGTTCACGATTGACAGATCAAAACAGTATGCCAAAACCGGCAAAAAAAGCCGGCGGCGGAAGGCTCTCGGGATCGTTCCGTGACCAGTTCCGTTCTGCATCCCTCTGGGATCATCTGGCTACACCCGCCCGCATCTGGCGCAGCAAAATCAGCTGGCGCATCACCATCACAGTATTTTTGACGATTCTGACGGTGCAGGCCGTTGTGCTGGTTGTAACGGCCAGCGATTTCAAAAGCCAAAAACTGCATGAAATGCGCGAATTATCGCGCGTTTTTATTATTTCATCCCTGAATGACACGGACGACCAGTTAACCGCGCCTCTGACGCAAGACGCAGCAGACCGCCTGTTCAGCGAAACCATGATCAGCGGCATCGCGATATACGGGCTCGATTACAACCTGATCCAGATTTACGGCGATACCGTTGTCTTGCGCCCCGGCGCGGATCCCACGCTTGAAGTGCAGCAGCTTAGTGCAGGCGGGCGCTATTACGAAGTCGTCCTGCGCGCACATGAAATCCGCAGGCCCTATCATATTGTCGTGCGGCTTTACACGGCGGGCATTGCCCCCATGATAAACCAGCATATCCAGCAATCGATCCTGATTATTATGCTGCTGTCGTCTTTCGTAACCACGGTTTTGATGTTGGCGCTGGGCCAATGGCTTTTGGAACCGGTTATGGTTTTGCGCAACAACTTGTTGTCCGCTGCGCAGAATCCTGAAAAACCCGACGTGCGCCGCCCGCGCCGTGAATCGCGCGATGAAATCGGCATGGCGCTGCGCATTGCCAACGACCTGATCCGCCAGAACGCGCATAACCTGCGCAAATTGCGGTCGCAGGCCAAAGATAAAATTCACAAACTGGCCTATTACGATAACCTGACCGGTCTGCCCAACCGTACCTTCTTCCTTGAAAAACTGGACGACAACATCCGCCACCGCGTCGCCGAAGAAGAACGCCGCCTGGCCGTTTTCGCCATCGACCTTGACCATTTCAAAGACATCAACGACACGATGGGCCATGAATTTGGCGACAAGCTGCTGGAAGCCATCGGCAAACGCCTTGTCAAAGCCCTGCCCGCAGGATCGTTGATTTCCCGCGCCAGTGCGGATGAATTCACCGCCATGGTTGTTTTGAAAGACGACCATGCGGATACCGCCACGCTGATCGACCAGATTTTCAACGCGATGGCCGAACCGGTCAGCATCCTGCACGAAAGATTTCAGGTACGCGTATCCGTGGGCGTGGCGCATTGCCCCGACGACGGGATGGAAGCGCGCCAGATCTTGAAAAACGCCGACATCGCCCTCAATCGCGCCAAGGAAGAAGGCCGCGATACCGTACGGTATTATTCCGAAGATTTCGATTTGGCCGTACAGCAGCGTTTCCAATTGCTGCGTGATTTGCGCACAGCTTTGGAAGACGACCAGCTGCGTCTTTATTTCCACCCGCAATTTGACCTGCGCACCGGCCAGCTGATCGGGGCGGAAGCCTTGCTGCGCTGGTGGTGTCCCGACAACAGCAAGGAAGGCGGACGGTTTATCTCCCCCGCAGATTTCATTCCGGTTGCGGAACAATCCGGCCTGATCGTGCCCATCGGTGAATGGGTCATGAAAACCGCGTGCAAAATTAACAAGCAGTGGCAGGACAAAGGCATCCCGCCGTTCCGTATCGCCGTGAATATTTCGGGCGTGCAGTTCCACCGTGCGGACATCGTGGCCCTGACCGCTGCCGCGCTGAAAGAAAGCGGGCTGGACCCGAAATGGCTGGAGCTGGAAGTCACCGAAAGCGTGTTCATGGAAAACATGCATGTGGCCATCGACATTCTGAACCAGCTGCACCAGCTGGGTGTCGAGCTGGCGGTGGATGACTTTGGTACGGGCTATTCCTCGCTCAGCTATCTGCGCCAATTCCCGATCGACCGCTTGAAGATTGACCAGTCGTTTATCCGAAACGCCCTTGTCAACAACGACGACCGCATGATTGCCAAAACCATTATCACGCTGGGCCATAGCCTGAACCTGAAAGTTATTGCCGAAGGCGTGGAAACGGTGGAGCACGAAGAATTCCTGAAATCCGAAGGATGCGACGAAGTGCAGGGCTTTAAATACAGCAAGCCCCTGCCGCAAGACCAGATGCGCGAATACGTCGTCAATTACAACCGCACCATGGCGCAAAACACCACGCTGCGCGCGATTGAAGACAAAGCCTGATCGGCGATCAAACCTCGCCTCGTCCCTCAACCGCCGCCCGCCTGACCATCGCCGCATCCGGCGGCAATCACTCGTTTTTCCTGCGCCCGTAAAACGCTATTTCAATAGCGTTTTTACGCGGCCTGTTTTATGCTGCTGTGCATGACAGGTCTTGTATCACATCCGCTTTCCCATGCTTTGTCCGGCACCGCCCGTGTGCCTGGCGATAAATCCATTTCGCACCGCGCCTTGATGTTTGGCGCACTGGCAAACGGCATCACGGAAATCACCGGCCTTTTGGAAGGTGAAGACGTGATCCATACCGCCGAAGCGCTCGAAGCCATGGGCGCGAAAATCACCCGCC
>JAVEWI010000097.1:0-6791 GCA_034004625.1 Bdellovibrionales bacterium | reverse complement strand
GCCAATAAATCCAGCCGCCAGGCCCGCAATCCGGGTTTTGACCTTAATCTGGAATGGCTGGAAGGCACCGAAGTCAATTTTAGCGCAGTAGAGCGCCGCACCGCCACCCTCCTTGGCCGCCGCACGGTGAAAAAGGAATGGCAGGCTGCATGGCTGCTCAAGGCCCTTTCCTGCATCGACCTGACCGCCCTTAACGGTGACGATACCGCGGGCCGTATCAAACGTCTTTGCGCCAAGGCCAAAAAACCGCTGCGTGACGATATTGCAGCCGCGCTGGGCGTGGAAGACCGCCATATCACCACAGGCGCCGTTTGCGTTTACCACGAAATGATTGAAACCGCCGTGCGCGAATTGGAAGGCACGGGCATTCCCGTTGCCGCCGTATCCGCAGGCTTCCCCCACGGTATGTCGCCGCTGAAACAACGTCTGGCCGAAATCCGTTCATCCGTCGCGGCGGGGGCAAAAGAAATCGACATCGTCATCACCCGCGGCCATGTGCTGACCGGCAATTGGCAGGCATTGTATGACGAAGTAAAACAAATGCGCGAAGCCTGCGGCGATGCACGTTTGAAATCCATCCTTGCCACGGGCGAACTGGCCACCCTGCGCAACGTGGCCAAGGCATCATTGGTCGCCATGATGGCGGGTTCGGATTTCATCAAAACATCGACAGGCAAAGAAGGCGTCAACGCCAACCTGAACGTATCGCTTATCATGATCCGCATGATCCGCGAATTCGAAGAACAGACCGGATATAAAATCGCCTATAAACCCGCCGGCGGCATTTCCGCGGCCAAGGATATTTTGAATTATCAGGTATTGATGAAAGAAGAACTGGGCAACGAATGGCTGGAGCCTGATTTGTTCCGCGTCGGCGCGTCTTCCCTGCTCGGCGATATCGAACGCCAGCTGGAACATTTCATCACCGGCCGTTATTCCGCCAATAACCGCCACCCGATGGGTTAAATATGATTATCCTCAGCAAACAGGAACGCATTTCTTTGCCTAACAGGCTGTCGCGTTTCCTGCCGGATTTTATCATCATTTTTGTCATCTCCCTGTTTACCGGCAGGCCGATGATGACATTTATGATTCTATCCCTGCTTACCATCCTGATATACATCGCGGCTGCATTAAAAAACTATGCCGCGGGCTGGTTTATGAGCCGCGGAAAAACGCAGCAAAATCTGGCGCAAACCATTTTTAACGATCTGCAATCAGACGGCTATCCCGAACCGCCCGACATCATCGGGTCTGCCACAGAATACATGTATAACATTTACAAAAATCCGGCCTATCCGATGGATTTGCGGATTGATGCCGCTTATCAATCAGGATCTCTCGCGGCACTGGCGTCGCACGGCATGACCCACGAATACAAAAAAACATGTCTGGCACTTGAAGAAGCCCTTGTCATGCACAAGGCCACGTTTCAACACAACAAGGAACAATCGAAATGACCCCCGCAAAAGTCGCAGAAATTTTCGACACCATGGAATACGGCCCCGCGCCGGAAACGGAAAAAACCGCCCTTGAATGGCTGGCGCAAAAAGACAAAACCATTGGCCATTTCATTGGCGGCAAATGGACCGTGCCGTCCAAATCCAAATGGTTTGACACCGTAAACCCCGCGACGGGCGATAAATTGGCGAAAGTCGCCTGCGGCACCAAGACCGATGTGGACGCCGCCGTAAAATCCGCCAAGACCGCGCAAAAAAAATGGCAGGCATTGGATGGCCACGGCCGCGCCAAATGCCTTTACGCCCTTGCCCGCTTGATCCAGAAAAACGCGCGCTTGCTCGCCGTGATCGAAACATTGGACAACGGCAAACCGATACGCGAAACCCGCGATCTGGATATTGCCCTTGCCGCCCGTCATTTTTATCACCACGCCGGATGGGCGCAAATTCTGGACACCGAATTCCCCGGCTATACCGCGCATGGCGTGGTGGGTCAGGTTATTCCGTGGAATTTCCCTTTCCTGATGCTGGCGTGGAAAGTGGCCCCTGCCCTTGCCGCCGGTAATGCGGTTGTTTTGAAACCCGCCGAATTCACCCCGCTCAGCGCCGCCGTTTTTGCCGATCTTTGCATGGAAGCCGGCATCCCCGCGGGCGTCATCAATATTGTGCAGGGCGATGGCAGCACAGGCGCGGAAATTACCAAACATAAAGACATCGCTAAAATAGCCTTTACCGGTTCCACCGATGTGGGCCGTTTGATCCGCCAGACCACGGCGGGCAGCGCCAAGGCATTGACGCTCGAGCTGGGCGGTAAATCCCCCACCATCGTTTTTGAAAACGCGGACCTCGACAGCGCGGTCGAAGGCGTGGTGGACGGCATCTGGCTCAATCAGGGCGAAGTATGCTGCGCGGGATCTCGCCTGCTGCTGCAAGAAGGCATCGCCGACAAGATGATCAAAAAACTGAAACGCCGCATGGCGCAGCTGCGCGTTGGATCGCCCCTCGACAAAGCGATCGACATGGGCGCACTTGCCAGCGACGAGCAATTGCAAAAAATCACCCGTCTGGTCAAACAGGGCGTGAAAGAAGGCGCAGAACTGGTCCAACCCGGCAAAGACGCCTGCCCGGCCAAAGGATGCTTCTATCCCCCCACCATGCTTTTGAACGTACAGCCCGCATCGACCGTGGCGGAGGTTGAAATTTTTGGCCCCGTTGTCACCGTCATGACATTCCGCACGCCGGAAGAAGCCGTGCAGCTGGCCAATAACACCCGTTACGGCCTTGCCGCGAGTATCTGGAGCGAGAATATCAACCTTGCCCTCGACATCGCGCCCAAGATCAAGGCGGGCGTGGTCTGGATCAATTCCACCAATATGTTTGACGCGGCCTGCGGCTTTGGCGGCTACCGCGAATCCGGTTTCGGACGCGAAGGCGGCAAGGAAGGCATGTATGCCTATCTGAAGCCAGATTTCGTGGACGACCTGCCGGTATATAAAGACGGCAAATCCGGCCTGTCCGCCGCGAAACACGCCCCCGCCGCGGTAGAAGGCATCGACACCATCGACCGCACGGCAAAACTTTACATCGGCGGCAAACAAACCCGCCCCGATGGCGCCTATAGCCTGTCCATCCTGAATGCCAAAGGCAAATTGGCCGGACAAATCGGCGAAGGCAACCGCAAAGACATCCGCAATGCAGTAGAAGCCGCGAAAAAAGCCGAAGGCTGGGGCAAAGCCGCGCATCACCTGCGCGCGCAAATCCTGTATTACATTGCCGAAAATTTATCTGCACGCGCGGATGAATTCAAAAAACGCCTGATCGACCTGACCGGCGCAACACCCGCGCAGGCGAAAAAGGAAGTGGACGAAAGCATCCGCCGCCTGTTCACCTATGGCGCATGGGCTGACAAATACGATGGTGATGTGCATTACCCGCCCGCCCGTTTTGTGGCGGTCGCCATGAAAGAGCCCATCGGCACGCTGGGCATTGTCTGCCCCGATGAAAACCCGCTGCTGGGCTTCGTCTCGCTCTTCGCCCCCGCCATGGCGATGGGATGCCGCAGCGTGATTGTACCGTCTGAAAAATACCCCCTGCTGGCAACCGACCTGTACCAGATTTTTGACACGTCTGACGTACCGGGCGGTGCCATCAATATCGTAACGGGCCACCGTGCGGAGCTGACCAAGACATTGGCCGAACACGACGACGTGGACGCCATCTGGTATTTCGGTTCCGACACCACGGGCAGCGCGCTGGTTGAAAAATCATCCACCGGCAACCTGAAACGCACATGGGTCAACAACGGCAAACGCCGTGATTGGTTCGACCGTGCGCAGGCGGAAGGCGAAGAATTCCTCCGCTACGCAACCGAAATCAAAAACGTATGGGTACCCTATGGCGAAGGTGAAGGCGGCGGCAAGGCGTATTAACGCCAAGGCCGCGGCGGCTTGGGGGCATGCGTAAATGCACGTCCCCGCCCCCTTTAGAAAACCCACGCATGCAAAAAGCCCCGCATATTTTGCGGGGCTTTTTTGTATCTGGCTTAAAACCATTATTTGTTTTTGGGCGGTTTGTTTTTTGCAGCCGATGTTTTTTCATCCGCGGATGCTGCGGCGGTTTTGACTTCCGGCTCCGGCTTGGGCACGGGATATTGCGCGACAACTTTTTCGGATGGCAGCAAAATACCAAACGGGTCACCGCCCTGCGCGATGATATTGGCAATCGGCTTGGCTTCGCTTTCGGTCAAGCCGAAACGCTGCTGCGCGAAAGTTGCGCAGGTTTTGCCCACCAAGCCAACAAAGGCGAGTTTTTCCGGCGACAGGTCAAGCCCTGCGCTGAATTGCTCTTCGTACAAACGCGCACCGGCACGCAGCAAACCGATCAATGTGCTGGCATCCACCAGATGCTGCGCCGTGCGCATTTTATCGCTGGTTTCAAAACGCGTGGCATCCACAATGACGTAATCCATCATGTTTTTCAGCGTGCGTTGTTTTTGGTATTCGGGGTAATTGGGCTCCGACAGATAATCAGACAGTTTATGCAGCTTGGCCGACATGGTTTCCAGATCGGCCGCGTAAACAGGCCATGCCTTGTCTTTTGACAGGTCTTCTGCCGAAACGCCCTTTACGGGTTCGCCGTTCACGATATAGCTGTAAATATTTTCCCAATTGTCCAGCGTGGGTTTTTTGGCAGCTTCGCTGTGAAAAACCTTGTCCAGACTTTGGCGGTTCATGAAAACTTCACGGGCAATCGGCTCATCCGTTTCCACGGTGAAATTTTTGCCCTCGCCGTCAAAATGCTGGCCAAAGTTATTTACGAATTTGCGGTACGTGGCGCGTGATTGCGGCAGGGCGATGAATTCTTTTTCCACGCAGTTTTTTTCAAAACGCTGCATGTAATCGACAACTTCGGCCGGATCATCCGCAATCTGGCGGTTGCTGGTTTCGTAATAATCGTCCCCGTGTTTCAAATCGCGGGAAACCAGAACCATGCGCCAGAATGTTTCATCCTTGCTGTCGTTAATCGCGGCAAGGTAATAACGGCGGTTGCGGTATTCGGGGTCGGCAAATTCCTGCGACACCACCCAGCGGGCGCTGTCTTCGGTTTCGTTTTTATAAGGTTCCGGCACCAGGCGCGGCTTGGAAAGCCATTCCTGCGGTTTGCCGCTGACCCATTCAAAAAACCGTCTTAACATTCAGGCGACCCCTTTTGGGATATCAGGATTTCGGGCCGGGAGAAGTTTTCTTTTTCGGCTGCTGCGATGTCAGGTTACCTTCGTTATAGGCATCGGAAACCGGCGGTTTTACCTCGGCAGGCAAAACTTTTACCTGCGTGGCGCCTGCGCGGCGTTGCTGCACTTTTTCCATGATGTTGCCACGTGCGGTGTAATAGCGCGTCAGGAAACCAGGCACCCAGCCGGGAATTTGATCTTTGTTGGGGCTGACAACCCATGCCTTTAGCTTGTCCATCTGTTCTTGCGAACCGCCAAGATCAAAGAAGGTTTTTTGCGCACGGTCAACCGAACGCACGATGTCGGTAATGGTATTGCCATCGGCATTCGACGGCGACATGACGTCATCCATCAAACGGTTGCGGTTTTTGGATGCATGGACAAGGTTGAAATACAAATCCATCTCCGCCGCAAATTTTTGGAAAGGCTCGACATGCACGCCCAGATCGCGCGCCTCTTCCAGCTTTTCATTCATGGTCGGCACGATATCGCGCAGCGCCTTTTGCGCCGCCGTATCCGCATTCATGCTGGGCATCGCATCGCGCGCCTGCTGCAGAATTTTTTTCTTTTCTTCAGGCTTCAGGCCTTCGATACGGTCAAAACCATCGTCTTTGCCGGCCGCGATTTGCGCCGCCAGATAAGCCGCGCCGACCTGCACCGCAAATTGGTCCATGGCGATCAGCACTTTACCAATGTTCAAAAGCTGGTCCAGCGACGCGCTCTTGTCCGCATGGCTGCTGAAAATATCGGACAGGATGCCGCCTTCGATCTTGGCTTTTACCTGCGGTACGTCGCGGGCTTCTTCCACCGCCAAAATGGATTTAACCACTTCGCTACGCTGGAAAGTCGCATCGGCAAAAATTTTGCCCTCTACGCGGCGATAAGGTTCGTTGTACTGGTTGAACGCGATACCTTCGATATTCGCGATACCTTTGTAATTTTCAATGTCGTGATAATGCGCTTTGATTTCGGGGAATTTATCCGCCGGATATTTTTCGTCAAAAGCTTCGATCAAGCGTGTATCAAGGCTGCTGACAACATAATCAGCGCGGGCCAGATGGCTGACCGCTTCGGCAAAGCTGACGTCTTTGGGTTTGCCGTTGCCGTCTTTAACGTGCACTTCGGCCACGAATTTCCCGTCATCCTGATCGAGAGAGAAAATCATGTAATGCATGACGCGCCACTTGTCTTCTTCGGCATTCACGCGCAGCGCGGCCCAGAATTCAATATGGTTTTCGACAAGGTTCAGGTTTTGATAGGCATCGGTGCGCATGGCATCGAAAAACTGCGCCTTGGCAGGCAATGCACTGTTCACGCCGTCATCCCAGGTCTCCGCTTGTTTTTCTTTTTGCGGTGCCGGTTTTTCTTCTTTTTTCGTGAACCAGTTCATGATCACACCATCCCTGAATTTATCGCTTGTCTGTTCATTTATTCATAAAGCATTTCGCGAAGCAAAGAAAAGCTGGCGCCCGCTATGATGTGCGGAACGCCAGCATATTTCTTACTGTTTCGGCGTGCGCGGACGGCGCGGACGTGCCGGCTTGTCAGCAGCAGCAGGCGTAGCAACGCCTTCGCTGTTGTCGTTCGCTTCGCCATCAGCC
>JAVEWI010000096.1:0-6818 GCA_034004625.1 Bdellovibrionales bacterium | reverse complement strand
GGTGGTTTCGTGCGTGTGGAACAGCCAGACGTCTATGCGTTTGTCTTCGGGGCGCTGCGCCTTGTCCGCGCAAATCACATCGGCGCGCATAAAAAATTCCATCCCTGCGTCATCGGCGGGCATGTTTTTGAGAATGTCGAGCAGCGGCATGATGTCGCGGCGGAAAGACGCGTACATGTCGGCTTCCGGCTGGTCGGGCGGGGACATGGGCGCTTCGGGCCGCGCGGCCGGCTTCGCGCGTGCGGTTTTATCCGCCCGTGTGCGGGCGGATCGTGCAAACATGTTTTTCAAATGTTGGCGCCAGCGGCTCATATGGTATCCGGTGGTTATCCGGCCTTGCGCGTTTATTGGTTTTTGACTGTGATGCCATAATACACGCCCCGCCAGCGCCGTCAATGTAAGAGGTTTTACATCACGCAAAAGAAAAAGCCGGTCGAAACCGGCTTTTCCGCATTTGTAAACTTTCGGGCCTTATTGAAAGGCGATAAAAACAGGGATCACGTCGTCCTGTCTCCTGGCAGATACGGGCTGGGCCGTGGAAATTTCCGCTTTTTTGAAATTGCCTGGCGATTGGCAGACGGTGCCTGCGACTTTTTCGCCCTTTGCCGTTACGGCAGAAAAACTGTTGCGGTAAAAGCCTTTGCAATGGGTGTTGCCACGTCCGGCTTTGCCGACCTGCACCTCTGTATATCCTGCTTCATCAAGGGCTTTTTGCGCGCCTTTTGTGTCAGACCATCCGATGCCGCCGGCAATAACGGATGCGCCGATCAGCGCGGGAACAAGGGCGCTTGCGAAGCTTGCGGACAGGGACATGGGGCGCCTTTCTGTGTGGGGTACATAGATAACTCACATTAGGCGAGAGCCCGTGAATATGTCAATACAAAATAGAGCGCCTCTGCAGCCGGAATCGGGCAATGACCCGATTAAAGCTTCTTAAAATCAGGGCGGGGGCAGCTTGAGTGGTGGCTTCGTCTTGCTTGCCGTGGGGTTGAGCGCCCTTGGTGAAGGGGGCGAGAGACATGCCGCGCGTTGAAAACAGTAAATCTAAATAAAAAAGGACCGGATCTTGCGATCCGGCCCCTTTGTGTTTTTCGATGAAGCCAAAGCTTACATCATGCCGCCCATGTCGCCATGGCCGCCATGTGCATGCGGTTCATCTTTTTTCGGCAGTTCCGCAATGGTCGCTTCGGTCGTGATCATCAGACCCGCGACAGAGGCAGCGCCTTGCAGCGCGGTGCGGACGACTTTCACCGGATCAATGATACCGGCGGCAACGAGGTCGCAGTATTTGTCTTTCTGCGCATCGTAGCCGAAGTTCGCTTCTTTTTGCTCGGTCAGCTTGCCGACAACGATCGAACCTTCAACGCCTGCGTTGAATGCGATCTGGCGGATCGGTGCTTCCAGTGCGCGGCCGATGATCTCGATACCGACTTCCTGGTCGCGGTTGGCAGGCTTCAGGTTTTTCAAAGCGCGCTTGCCGTAGAGAAGAGCGGTACCACCACCGGGGATGATGCCTTCTTCAACCGCTGCACGGGTTGCGTGCATGGCGTCTTCTACGCGGTCTTTGCGTTCTTTCACTTCAACCTCGGTTGCGCCGCCAACGCGGATAACAGCAACGCCGCCGGCCAGTTTCGCCAGACGTTCTTGCAGTTTTTCGCGGTCGTAGTCGGAAGAGGTTTCTTCGATCTGCGCTTTGATCTGGGCAACACGTGCTTCCAGTTCTTTTTTCGCGCCCGCGCCGCCGATGATCGTGGTGTCATCTTTGGTGATGCGGACTTTTTTCGCGCGGCCCAGCTGGTTCAGGGTAACCGTTTCCAGCTTGATGCCCAGATCTTCGGAGATCACTTCGCCCGAAGTCAGGATTGCCATGTCTTCCAGCATTGCCTTGCGGCGGTCGCCGAAGCCAGGAGCCTTCACCGCAGCAACTTTCAGGCCGCCGCGCAGTTTGTTGACAACCAAAGTCGCCAGCGCTTCGCCTTCAACGTCTTCTGCAACGATCAGCAGGGGCTTGCCCGACTGGACAACAGCTTCGAGGATCGGCAGCATGGATTGCAGGTTGGACAGTTTCTTTTCAAAGAAAAGAATGTAGGGGCTGTCCATTTCGCAAACCATTTTGTCCGCGTTGGTGATGAAATAGGGGCTCAGGTAACCGCGGTCGAATTGCATGCCTTCAACAACATCCAGTTCGGTGTCGAAAGATTTTGCTTCTTCGATCGTGATAACGCCTTCGTTGCCGACTTTCTGCATGGCTTTTGCCAGCATTTCGCCAACTTCGCGGTCGCCGTTTGCGGAAATCGTGCCGACTTGCGCAACTTCGTTGTTGGACGCGATTTTCTTCGCGCGTTTTTTGATGTCTTCGATCACGGCGTCAACAGCCATGTCGATACCGCGTTTCAGATCCATCGGGTTCATGCCGGCGGCAACCGACTTCACGCCTTCGCGGAAGATAGCCTGCGCCAGAACGGTTGCGGTCGTGGTGCCGTCGCCAGCCATGTCGTTCGACTTGGAAGCAACTTCGCGTACCATTTGCGCGCCCATGTTTTCAAAGTTGTCTTCCAGTTCGACCTCTTTCGCGACCGTAACACCGTCTTTGGTGATGCGCGGCGCGCCAAAGGATTTCTGGATGACCACGTTGCGGCCTTTGGGGCCCAGCGTGACTTTTACTGCGTTCGCCAGCGTATCAACGCCTTTCAGCATTTTCTGGCGGGCGTCTGCGGAGAATTTTACGTCTTTAGCAGCCATAGTGATGTGACTCCTTCAATAAATGAAAATGAGGTTAAGCGGCTTTTTTCGCTTTTTTGCCTTCGATGATGCCCATGATGTCGCTTTCTTTCACGACCAGCAGCTCTTCGCCATCGATGGTAACTTCGGTGCCCGACCATTTGCTGAACAGCACGAGGTCGCCCGCTTTTACATCCAGCGGTACCAGTTTGCCGGCTTCGTCGCGGTTGCCGGAACCTACGGCCAGAACTTCACCTTGTGCAGGTTTTTCTTTGGCGGTGTCGGGGATGATGATGCCGCCGGCGGTTTTGGCGTCGCTTTCAAGGCGGCGCAGCAGAACGCGGTCGTGCAGGGGACGGAATTTCATGTTCGTATCCTCTTCAGTTGAACAAGGTTCAAGGGCTTTTGTTTTATGCCCTTTTGTCCGGTTTCAGGGAAAGCCCAACCTTTGGCACTCTCCTCGGACAAGTGCCAAATATGTAGCCCGAAGCTGCGGATTTATCAACAGCTATCGCCGCCAAAATCATGCAGAAAATTGAATAAAACCAAGCTGTTTGTGCTTTATTTGGCACTCAGGCAGCGGGAGCGCCAAGTGCTTGATTTCAATGTTTTTTAACATTGTTTTGGTAATATATGTTTAAATAAGAACAGAGATGGATATTTCTGTTTCTGAAATATGCCAGAATTCGTAATAGGAGATTAGGAATATGGCAAATTTGATACTACAGCTGCAAGACTACCGCCTGACGACGGCGGAAATTTTATACCACTTGCCGGATCATCCCAGCCTTTTGCAAAGCTATGTCTGGCAGGAATATGACCTTGCACCCGAATTTCCGAAACTTTATCGCTTTTTGGATTTCTGGACGCGCGAGATAGAGGGGCGCCTGCATTCCGTTCTGGTCGCACGCAAAAAACTCATCACGCCTGACGATATCCGTCTCTGCGCACACGAATTTACGGTGAACTAGGCGCGCAGGCTTGCGGGCTTTCCCCACCGTTTTTGCGATGGCTTATTGCCTTGCCGCTTTCGCGGCAGTTCTGTCTTGCCGCTTTCGCGGCAGTATCTGTCTTCCCGCTTTCGCGGCAGTTCTGTCTTCCCGCTTTCGCGGGGGGCATTCCTCGGCTACACTCCCGCCATGCGCAATCTTCATGAAGACATGTCTGCTTTGCCTGCCGTGCCGCCGGGCACGGTTTTGGCCATTGGCAATTTTGATGGCGTGCATCCGGGCCATGCGGCCTTGTTGACGCAGGCCTGTACGATCGCATCCGAAAAAAATCTGGTGCCCGCCGTTTTGACGTTCGAGCCGCATCCGCGTGAATTTTTTGCGCCCGATGGCGAGCCTTTCCGCCTGACGTTATTGCCTGAAAAAGCGCGCAGGCTTGCGGCGCTTGGCGCTACGCATATTTTTGCGCCGGCTTTTGATGCAGGGTTTGCGGGGTTGCCTGCCAAGGATTTTATGGGTTTTATACGTGACCGTTTGCATGCGCGGCATGTGGTAGTGGGCGCGGATTTTGCTTTTGGCAAAAACCGCAGCGGTACGGTTGAAACGCTGTCCGATATGTTTGATGTCACGGTGATTGCGCCTGTGACCTGCGCGGATGGCGCGGCTTATTCATCGACCCGCATCCGCGATCTTTTGCGCCGCGGCGATTTGACGGGCGCGGAAAAATTATTGGGCCGCGCATGGGAAATAGAAGCCGAAATCGTGCATGGCGACAAACGCGGACGCGAATTGGGATACCCCACCGCAAACCAGCGCGTAGATCGATACGTACGTATTCCTTATGGCATTTACGCGGTCGAAGCGCATATCGAAGGTGAAGAAAAACCCCGTGCGGCTGTTGCGAATTTCGGTATTCGTCCGATGTTCCGCATACGCCAGCCGATTTTCGAAACGCATATTTTTGATTTCCATCAATCAATATATGGAAAGATTATGCGTGTAAAACCGGTGAAGTTTTTACGCGGCGAAAAAATATTTGACGGGCTTGATGCGCTGACCGCGCAGATGAAACAGGATTGCCTTGCTGCGCGCGCTGTGTTCAAATCGTAAACAGGGGAGACTTTTCCCTGCGCAATTGTTTGGATCGGGGGTAAACGGCGCATGAGTACAATGAAGCCTGTCAAAAAATTCCGTCCTGGGCAGTTTTTCCTGTTCGGGATGTTCATTATCTTCAGCATTATTTTTCTGGACCAATACACCAAATGGCTGGTGCTGGAAACCGTGCTGCGCACCGATGCGGAAAACCCCGCTTTTCAGGACTGGTTCCTGACGCGCCAGCCGCTGGAATTTTTTGTCGATCAGCGCGAATCCTACACAACGCGTGAAATCAACGGCTTTCTGAACCTTGTCATGGTCTGGAACACGGGGATCAGCTTCGGCATGTTTTCCGATAACAGCAATATGGATAGCAGCCGCACCATGTCGCTGGTTTTTATCACCCTGTCGCTGGTCATTTCCCTGACACTGATCGTCTGGCTTGCCCTGGCCCGCAGCCGTCTTTTGGCTTTTGGCCTGTCTTTGGTTGTTGGCGGCGCCATCGGGAACATTATTGACCGCATACGCTTTGGTGCTGTGGCTGATTTTGTGGATGTGCATGTATCCGGCTATCATTGGCCTGCTTTTAACCTGGCTGACAGCTGTATTGCCATCGGGGCGCTTTTTCTGGTAATTGATACCCTGACGTCGAAAGACAGAGGGCTTTTCCAGGATTAAGGTTTCCGCGGGAAAGCTGTTATCCAAACCTGCGATGCAGGCATATCCAACCTGCAAGGCAGGCATATAAGGTGCATATGATGCGTAAGACCGCGACCCGTTTTCTTTGCCGTTCTCTGGTTCTGACTGCTGTTCTGTCAGGCAGTTTGCTGCTGGCCGCCTGTGACAGCGTCAAGCGTCAGGTTGGCGTGGGGCGTCATTCGCCCGACGAATTCGCCGTGGTGAAACGCGCGCCGCTGACCTTGCCGCCGGAATATTCCCTGCGCCCGCCGTCGCCCGATTATATTCCCCCCGCATCCGAAGCCACGCAGCAAGCACGCAGCGTGCTGATGGGCGCGACGCCGGATGTATCTGCGGGTTCTGCGGAACAGGCTTTCCTGAACCGTGCCGGCGCGCAAAATGCCGATCCCGATATCCGCGCGGCGATCAACCGCGACAATGGCTATATCGCCCTGCAAAACCGTACTGTGGCGGAAAAATTGATTTTCTGGGGTGACGGCGAAGTGGACCAATCCAAAATGCCATCCTCTGTTGTGGATGCAACGGCCGAAGCAGAGCGTTTGCAAAAAAACCGCGAAGAAGGCAAAGCCGTGAACGATGGCAATGTGCCGGTGATCGAGAAAAAGAAAAGCACGCTCGACAAGATTTTCTAATCCCGCTGCGCGTGAAGCGCGGCTCTTATAAGCTTAAAATATCGTCCAGCAGGTTTATATCCGGCTGGACGATTTCTATATCCGCGCGTGTTTGCCCCCTGAACCATGTCATTTGCCGTTTGGCATAGCGGCGTGTGGATTGCTGCGCGGCGTTGATGGCGTCGTCCAGTGTTGTTTCGCCATTCAGGTAAGATCTCAATTCCGGATAGCCGAGGGCTTTGTGCAGCGGCCATGTCCGGGCGGCATCGGGCGCGGGGAAATTTCGTACTTCTTGCAGCCCGCCCATGTCCAGCATGATATTGAACCGCGCGTTGCAGCGGGCATAAAGCCAGTCGCGCGGCGGCAGTAATACGATGGTGATAAAACGCAAATGCGCGGGCGGCGGCACGGGCGGCTGCGATTGCCAATAGGCAAGGCTTTTGCCCGTATGCATTAAAATCTCCATCGCACGGACAAGCCTTTGGGTATTGCCGGGGTGCAATCTGGCGCCCATTTCGGGATCTTCCGCGGCCAGACGTTTGTGAAAAGCTTCGTTGCCTTCCGCCCTGACTTCCGCGTTCAGGGCTTGCCGCACTTCGTCCGGCACGATCGGCATGGGGCTTAGCCCTTCGGTCAGGGTGCGGATATAAAGCCCCGTGCCGCCCGTGATAACGGGCAAAAGCCCTGCGTCCAGTGCGCTGTTGATTTCATCAAGCGCCATATCGCGCCAGCGCGCGGCGCTGCA
>JAVEWI010000095.1:0-6834 GCA_034004625.1 Bdellovibrionales bacterium | reverse complement strand
AAACGCAAGCGCGTTACGACCGAACTGCACGATGATAAATTCTGGGTACGCAAGCCGGATGAAAAAACCGGGCAACTGGCGCTTTATGCCACGCCGCTTTTCCTTGCCCTGATCGTGATCGAGTGCGTGGATCTGATTTTTGCGGTTGATAGCATCCCCGCTATTTTCGCGCTGACGACCGATCCCTATATCGTTTTCACCAGCAATGTTTTTGCCATTCTGGGACTGCGCGCCCTGTATTTTGCCCTGGCCGTGATTCTGGTGCGGTTTAAATATCTGAAATACGCGCTGGCTTTGGTTTTGGTCTTTATTGGATCCAAGGTTTTTGTGGCGGATATTCTGGATATTGATAAAATCCCCGCGGTGGTTTCACTGGGCGTGACCTTGTCCTTGCTGGCGGGCGGCGTTCTTTATTCCATGTTCAAAACCCGCATGGAAAACCGCAGCGCGGCATCTTGACGCGTTATCCATAATGGCGCAAAAGATATAATAAAAATATGACAAACAAAAAGGCCATGCGGTTATGATCGCTGGCCTTTTTTGTATTCAAAAAATTTGTATTTGCCGCCTTTACGCGGCGCGGCGCATGATCCATACTCCTTGGAAACAAAAAAACAGCGCGCAACTTTTAAAGAACGTGACTGGTGGTTTTGCAAAAAACCGGTAAGCAGGGTGTGGCCGAAATTCAACTTTCTCACATGAGAGGCCGATATGTCTGAACCCAAAAAAGTCGTTATTGCCGGATACGTCCGTTCCCCCTTCACGCCCGCCGGTAAAGGCGAACTCAAGGACATGCGCGCCGACGACATCACCGCGCAAACCGTTCAGGGCCTTATCCAGAAAACCGGCGTTGATCCCAAATTGATCGAAGACCTGAAACTCGGCTGCGCCATGCCGGAAGGCGAGCAAGGGCTTAACCTTGGCCGTTTGGTTGCCCTGCGCGCCGGCCTGCCCGAAGAGGTTGCAGGCGTGACCATCAACCGTTTCTGCGGGTCGTCCATGCAGGCCATTCACGACGCTGCGGGCGCCATTACCATGGGTATGATGGATGCCGTGATTTGCGCCGGTGTCGAAAGCATGAGCCGCGTCCCCATGGGCGGCTTCAACGTATCGCCGAACCCCGCATTGTATGAACAAAGCCCCGGCGCCTATATGAGCATGGGCGAAACCGCCGAAAACGTCGCGGATCGCAAGGGTGTTTCCCGCGCGGAGCAGGAAGAATTCTCCCTCAAATCCCAATTCAAAACCGCCGCCGCGAAACAGGCCGGCAAATACGATGCGGAAATTGTGCCGATCGTGAAGCCCAACGGTACGGTTGTCAAAGACGACGGCTGCCCGCGTCCTGATTCAACGGCCGAGGGTCTCGCAAAACTGAAACCCGCGTTCAAGGCAGAAGGCACCGTGACGGCGGCCACGTCTTCGCCGGTGACAGACGGCGCGGCGGCGGTTCTGGTTTGCTCCGAAGAATTCGCGCTCAAACACGGGCTGGAAATTCTGGCCGAGGTAAAATCTTTTGCGGTTGCAGGGCTTGACCCGACCGTGATGGGTCTTGGCCCCGTACCGGCGACGGAAAAGGCGATGCAAAAAGCAGGCATCACCATGGACAATGTGAAATTCGTTGAAATGAACGAAGCTTTTGCATCCCAGTCCGTTGCGTGCCAGCGTGATTTGAAAATCGCGGATGAAAAATTGAACGTGCATGGCGGCGCGATTGCGCTGGGCCACCCCATGGGCGCCACGGGTGCGCGTATCACGGGCAAGGCCGCGCAGCTTTTGCATGATGAAGGCAAAGAGGGCGATTATGCCGTATCCACCCAGTGCATTGGCGCGGGGCAGGGCATTACCACCGTTCTTAAAAAATACACGCCCAAGCCGTAAAATACACGGCGGGTGCTGAACAGGAATATTTGCAGAAATACGCAAGGAGACTACCGGATATGGCTATTAAAAAAGCGGCAGTGATTGGCGCGGGCGTAATGGGTGCAGGCATTGCCGCGCATCTGGCGAATGCGGGGATCGAAGTGGAATTGATCGACATCGTGCCGAAATCGGCGCAGGTGCCGGGCGCTGACCGCGATGTGATTGCCAAGGGCGCTGTTGAAAAAATGCTCAAAACCAATCCGGCGCCTTTGATGCATAAACGCAATGCCAAGAAAATCCGCCCCGGCAATACCGAAGACAATCTGGACCGCCTGAAAGATTGCGACCTGATTATCGAAGCCGTTTTGGAAGATCCGGTTATCAAAGCGAACCTGTTCAAAAAAATCGACGAAAACCGCAAAGAGGGGTCGATCGTCGCCTCCAATACATCGACCATTCCGCTGCATACTTTGATTGACGGTCAATCCGACCAGTTCAAAAAAGATTTCGTGATTACGCACTTCTTTAACCCGCCGCGTTATATGCCGCTTTTGGAACTTGTGACATCCGCGCATAACGCGCCGGAAAAAGTTTCTGAAATCACGCGTTTCATGGACGAAAAAATGGGCAAGGGCGTTGTGGTCTGCAAAGACACGCCCGGTTTTATTGCCAACCGTATCGGCACGTTCTGGATCCAATGCGCGATTAACGAAGCCATCGACCGTAAATTGAAAATCGAAGAAGCCGATGCCATTGTGGGCCGCCCCATGGGCATTCCCAAAACCGGTATTTTCGGTCTGGTGGATCTGGTCGGTCTTGACCTGATGCCGCATATCAGCAAAAGCCTGACGGAAAAATTGCCCGCGGATGATGGTTACGTGAAGATCAACCGCACGTCGCCTGTGATTGATAAAATGATTGCGGATGGCTATACGGGCCGCAAAGGCAAGGGCGGTTTTTACCGTCTGAACGACAAGCGCGAAAAAATGGCCGTGGATCTTTTGACGGGGGCGGAGCGTCCTGCGGAAAAAGTAAAACTCAAAGCCGCAGAAAACGCGCAGAAAAAAGGCCTGCGCGGCCTTGTCGAAACCAAGGACAAAGGCGGGGATTACGCCTGGGCGGTTTTGAAACAAACCCTCAGCTATGCCGCCGAACATGTGCATGACATTTCCGGCAATATCACCGACGTCGATCAGGCCATGAAACTGGGCTATAACTGGAAACACGGCCCGTTTGAAATGCTCGATAAAATGGGCGTGGATTATTTTATCAACCGTATGGAATCCGAAGGCGAAAAAGTACCCGCCTTTATCAAGCAAGCCGCCGGTAAAACATTCTATAAAACCGAAAACGGCAAATTGCATTTCATGCAGCAAGACGGCGGTTATGCCGAAGTCGTCCGCCCCGAAGGTGTTCTGTTGCTGTCCGACATCAAACGCGCGTCCAAACCCGTGCTCGACAATACCAAAAACATTCCGGGTATTGGCAAAATGGGTGCGGCATTGTGGGATGCAGGTGACGGCGTTCTCTGCCTTGAATTTACATCCAAGATGAATTCTCTGGATTTCTTCAGCCTTAAAACCCTCAACGATGCGATCGACATCATTGAAAAAGGCAGCAAGAAAGACAAAAACGGTCAACCGTTCAAGGCGCTGGTCATTCATAACGAAGGCGAAGATTTCTCTGTCGGCGCCAATATCGGCGTGGCGCTTTATGCGGCCAAGGCCAAGCAATATTGGATCGTCGATAAAATGGTGAAGATGGGGCAGGACACCCTGAAACGCCTGAAATACGCGGCTTTCCCCGTTGTTTCTGCGCCTTCGGGCAAGGCTCTCGGCGGCGGCTGTGAAGTGTTGCTGCATAGCCATCATGTGCAGGCGCATGCGGAAACCTATCCGGGTCTGGTCGAAGTTGGCGTGGGGCTTTTGCCTGCATGGGGTGGCTCGACCGAGCTGATGACCCGCGCGCAGCAAAACAAAAAACTGCCCAAAGGCCCGATGCCGCCGGTGGCGACTGTTTTCGAAACCATCTCTACGGCAAAAGTCGGCCTGTCTGCTTTTGAAGCAAAAGATCTGATGATCCTGCGCGAAACGGACGGCGTGACCATGAACAAATCACGCCTGCTGGCGGATGCGAAGAAAAAGGCGCTTGATATGGTGCCCGATTTCAAACCCGAACAGGCGGTTGATTTGAAACTGCCCGGCAAATCCGGCGCAACAGCATTGAATATGGCCGTAGACGGTTTTTATCTGAAAGGTCAGGCCACGCCCTATGACGTGGTGGTATCGTCCAAAGTGGGCGATGTGCTGACCGGCGGCGACAAAGCCGGCCCGGGCGTTTTGGTATCGCAAGATTACCTGCGCGCGCTGGAGCGTCAAAAATTCATGGAGCTGGTGCACGACCCGCGCACGATTGCCCGTATCGACAGTATCCTGAAAACCGGCAAACCTTTGCGTGAAAAACCGATTGCGGGCAAACGCGCGCATGACCTGCGCAAAGAAGCCGATGCGCAAAAACCGGGTATTTTCACCCGTATGGTCAGCCAGCCGCTGAGCCGTATTTTCGGCAAGGCCGCGGGTAAACCTGCATCCAACGATAACGCAGGCCTGACGCCGGATAAAAAAGCGCAAATGAACTGGCCGCATATCCGCAAACCGAAATAAGGCTGTATCAGCCAGAATCTTTGGTACTTACACACACAATCTCGCGCCCGCCCGTTGGAAAACTGGCGGGCTCTTGACTTAATGGCCTGAATTTATTGAATAAAAAAGACTGCATTTGGTTTCTTGACAAAACCGCCGTGCTGTCATATTCCTATCCCACCCGTGAAAAGAAGATTCCTTTTCACCACCAGTAAAATGGTCATGCGGATGTAGCTCAGGGGTAGAGCGTTACCTTGCCAAGGTAAATGTCGAGGGTTCAAATCCCTTCATCCGCTCCATTTTCTCTTTCTTCCTTCATTAAAATAAAATCTAACTGCCGCAGGGTTTTTCTGTGGCTGTCCGTTTCATTTCCGATTGTATTTTTGCGGTTGGTGGTAAACGGGCGTGGTGTCATGAAAAACGGGTTGTTTCTGGTTCTGGTTTTTGTTCTGTGTTTTGCCGTTGGGGCAGCAGCACAATCAGCGGCGGCGGAAGACGGCAAATTACGCGAACGCCTGCGCGAAAGAATGCAGCACAAAACGCAGCAAGGCGCGGGTGATGCAGATAACATGGGCGATACAGGCGATGGTTTTTTGTCCGCGCGTGGCGGCAGCGCTTGCGAAGAACATTTCAAAAAAATCAACCGCCGGATCACCGCGCAGCAGGACAGGGGGCGCAAGCTTGTACCGGATGTGCAAAACATTGCCTATGGTGTGCATGAGCGCCAGCGCCTCGATGTTTACATGCCTGAGGGAAGCAAGAAGGCAGCATCTGCGCCGGTTATTTTAATGGTGCATGGCGGCGGGTGGTGCGTGGGGGACAAAGCCCTGCCGTCTGTGGTTGAAAACAAAGTATCCCGCTGGACCGCACGCGGTTTTGTTTTTGTCAGCGTGAATTACCCCATGATTGCGCAAGGATATGATGCCTTGGCGCAGGCACATGAAATTGCTGTGGCCACGGCCTATGTGCAAAAACATGCGGCAGAGTGGGGCGGGGATGGCGTCCGCGTGATATTGATGGGGCATTCTGCAGGGGCGCATCTGGTGTCGCTGGTGGGGGCGTCGCAAGATTTACGCAGCGCGGCGGGGGTTGAAAGAATTCTGGGTGTTGTGTCGATTGACGCGGGGGCGGTTGATATTGCCATGCAAATGCCAAAAGTCATTACACCGCTTAAAACCCGCTATGCCGAGGCCTTTGGCACCGATCCCGCCAAATGGGCGCCGATGTCACCGCTGCAGCAGCTGGATGCAACAGCCGCGCCGTGGCTGGGTATTTGCGCATCCACGCGGCCGGATGAACCTTGTGCGCAGGCGGCGGCCTATGTGGAAAAAAGCAAGAGCCTTGGCATCATGGCGCAGGTATTATCCTTGCCCATGGGGCACGGAAAATTGAATGCGGCATTGGGGCAGGATAGTGCCTATACAAAAAGGGTCGAGGCCTTTATGTCGGCGCTCGACCCTTCTGTGGCCCTGCTGTTACGCTAGGGCTGGTATCAGGATTTAGTCTTTGTCTTCTTCCATGCGGATCACGTCACCTGTGACGGCATCCAGACGGACGTCGAATTCTTTTTTGTCTCTGATGACGCTGATATCATAAACGACCTTGCCAAAATGGCTGTCGAGATCGGCGTCAATGGCGGTGCCGCCGACGTGTTTTTCGGCAATGCCGATAGCCTCGACCAGAGTGATTTTCGCTTCTTCTAAAAGACGCAGGTCTTTGGTCACGTCCGCACGCGCGCTGCGGACATCAAACATGCCGCTGGTGGTCGCGCCCGCCAGAAGCATGGCAACGCCGAGCGTCATAATATTCACTTTATAGGATTTGGCGGGTTTGCAGGTGATGGCGGGCATGGAAAGCTCCTTTCAGCAACGTATCAGGCCTACAGCTATGATGGTGCCTGAGTTCCAATAAAAAAAGAGGGAAATCAGGTATTTTAATATCTTTTTCGGCTGCGGCAGGGCGGGTTGACAGCAAGCGGCAAAGGCCGCACTATGCCCCATCTGTCCCGATCAGAAAATAACAGGCGATTCACGCATAACGTGAACCGGCGGGGCAGGCGGGCCTGAAAACCCGCGGTAAAAGGGCCGTTAGGGGTGTGGATGTAAGCCGGTTTAAAGGACATCCGCCATGGGCATTATTAAAAAAATAAAAGAAATGTCGCTCGAAATGACGCGCTGGCGCCACCGCCTGCATGCGGAGCCCGAACTTGCTTTTGAAGAAAGAAAAACCGCCCGTTTTTTGAACCGCCAATTGCAAACTTTCCGCCTGGACGATGTGCAGACTTTGGCGAAGACCGGTGTTGTCGGCGTTTTGCATGGTAAATCCGGCCCGG
>JAVEWI010000094.1:0-6864 GCA_034004625.1 Bdellovibrionales bacterium | reverse complement strand
GCTGTTCCGCATGATTACGGGCGAAGAAGCGCCCGATACCGGCAGCGTGACGGTGGGTGACAGCGTGGCCATGGGCTATGTGAACCAGAGCCGCGACGCGCTGGACGCCAATAAAACGGTATGGGAAGAAATTTCCGAAGGCAACGACATCCTTGCCCTTGGCAAACGCGACATGCCCAGCCGCGCTTATTGCGGGTCTTTTGGCTTCCGCGGGCCTGACCAGCAGAAAAAAGTCGGCGTGCTGTCGGGTGGTGAGCGTAACCGCGTGCATATGGCGCGGATGATGAAAACGCCTGCCAACCTGCTGCTGCTTGACGAACCGACCAACGACCTTGATACCGAAACGCTGGGCGCACTTGAAGACGCGCTTGAAAACTACGCAGGCTGCGCGGTGGTTATTTCGCACGACCGCTGGTTCCTTGACCGCCTGGCCACGCATATCCTGGCCTTCGAAGGCGACAGTCAGGTTGTGTTCTTTGAAGGCAACTACGAAGACTACGAAAAAGACCGCAAGAAGCGTTTTGGCGAAGATGCCGATACGCCGCAGCGTATCAAATACAAACCCCTGCGCCGCGCATCCTGATGACGCAGCAGGGCGATCTACCCCATACGCAACAGCCGGCACCGCAAGGTGCTGGCTGTTTTCGTATGCGGCGCAGGAAATTGCCGCATAAATATATGGCGGTAGCCTTTCCCTTTACGTTGTCGATTATGATGACGTGCCTTGTGGCGGGGGTCAGCACATTGGTGCATATGGGGTTTGTGGATGGTTTCGTGCGGAGCTGGATGAAAAGCTGGGCCGTGTCATGGATAACGGCATTCCCGATCCTGCTTTTGGTTTTGCCACTGGTGCGGCGTCTTGTCGGGCATTTTGTCGAAGCGTCACCGCCATCGGCAGATACGCCAAAATAAATAAAATATTCCAGAATAACAAAAACCCCGCCAGATAGCGGGGTTTTTGTTTGGGTAAAACGTTTTTTATTTCTGGCGCTTGCGCAGGCTGTCGAGCAAACCGTCAATGCCGTTACGCTGGATGACGGCGTCGAAATCCGAACGCTGGGTAATCATCATGCTGATATTTTCGATGAAAACATCGATGACTTTGTATTGGCCATCGTTGTTACGCACGCGCCATTCGATCAGCAAAGGCGGGCCGCCCTGCTGGATCACCTGGCTGGATACAATGGTATCGCGCGCATTGGTGGTCGGTTTGGAGCTATTGACCTTGAACTGCTGGCCTGTGTATTCGCCAAACCGCTGGGCATAGGTGCGCACGATCATGTCTTCGAACAGGGACAGGTATTCCTTGCGCTGCGCTTCGGTCGCGCTGCGCCAATGGGTGCCGAGCGCCGCGCGGCCGATGGTCTGCACGTCAAAGTTCTTGCGCAAAAGGTCGCGTACGCGCTTTTCACGTTCTGCGCCTTTCAGGCCTTTGTCAGTCAGTTCGGTCAGGGCGG
The DNA here is from genome assembly GCA_034004625.1 of Bdellovibrionales bacterium. Lineage (GTDB taxonomy): Bacteria > Pseudomonadota > Alphaproteobacteria > Micavibrionales > UBA2020 > UBA2020. The sequence continues at coordinate 5,407 of JAVEWI010000094.1, read as the reverse complement.
CATCGCCCATTTTTTGCACAAAGGCGACCGCAGGATCGGTTTTTTTCTGCGCCATGGCAGCTGCGGGCATCAGCATGGCAAAAGCCATACCCAGCATCATCACGCGGCGTGTCAGGGAGAATGTGGTCATATCCTTGTGGTTCCTTTATGGTCTGCGGGGCAGGGATTATTCCCAGCCTTCGTCATAGTATTGCACCGCTTTTGCCTTCGGGGCTTCGGGGTTCGTGTCGCGCACCAAAGAGCGGCGTTTCTGCGTATAGGCGCTGCGTACAGCGGCGTAGTAGTCAAGGCTGTTGCGGCGCATGTCGTTGACCGCTCCTACCATTCTTGCGCGGTTGTCGAGACCTTCGACCGCGCCGCGGGTGTAGTAAATCCACTCCTCGTTGCGGTTAAAGGCATAGAGGCGAACAGGATCCGCCAGCGTATCGACCGCAAGACCCGCGCTGTCACGTAAGGAAGAAGGGCCCAAAACCGGCAGAACCAGATAGAAACCTTCGCCAAAACCCCAGACAGCCAGCGTTTGACCGAAATCTTCCGGCTCATAAGGCAGGCCATGCGCGGCTGCAAAGTCAAACAAGCCGCCAATACCGCCCACGGTATTCATGACAAAACGGGCCGTTGCCACACCTGCGCCTTTCACGTCGCCTTGCAGGATATTATTGGCAACAACCAGCGGTGCGCGAAGGTTCCGCATAAAGTTTTGAACGCCGGCACGGAAGAAGTCGGGCGTCAGGAAGTTGTAAACACGGGCGACAGGTTCAATTACTGCGCGGTCAAGCGCATTGTTGAAGGCAAAAACGCCGCGGTTCATGGGCTCCAGCGGGTCATAAACGCCGCCTGTCGCGCGCAGGTCGCTGCGGGCGCTGCTGCAACCGCTGGTCGCGGCCAGAAGGAAGGCGCACATGAAGACCATGGCGGTTTTGGAAGCGATTTTGAGCATCATGGAGCGTTTGTTTTGCATTTATATCTCTTTGACAGGGCACGGAAGGCCGGAGGGATGTCGTTATCTTACTTTAACTGTATATAATTACTCAATTCTTAACCCTAGCCATCTTCCATATGCAAAAGGGCGGTCGTTCCCATCAGCAGGCTGACAATCGCGGGGGTCCACGCCGCCAGATATACAGGGATTTTCTGTGATATGCCGAAGGCCTGAAGAATTGATTCCATGAAGAATATAAAGAAACCAACGCCTACGCCAAGGCCTATCATGACCCCTGTGCCACCGAATCTTTGCGGGCGTAGCGAAAATGTCGCAGCCAGCAGCACCATGGCGGCCAAAAGAAAGGGCAGAGCCAGCAAAGACTGGAAATGGATGGCAAGGCGGGTGCCTGAAAAACCCGCTTCTGTCATAATGCGCAGGTGTTCGGGAATCATCCAGAACGACATGGTTTCGGGATTCGCGAATGATTCTTCGATCTGGCGCGCGGTCAATTCGGTCGGCAGATGGACGACGTCGGTTTTTTGCGGGCCTTCGGACGTATTGGTCAGGGCTTCTGCCAGTTCCCAATAGCCGTCCTGCAGGCTGGCGCGGGGGCTGTCTATTCTTTTCCGGAATGTGTCGTCCTGCCCGAAAAAGAAAACAACCACATCCTGCATGCGCCAGTTTTGCTGGTCAAAACTGCTGGCATGGAACAGGGCATAGCCTTCTTCCGCCGGCTGGCGCAGCCAGATGCCTGTGCGCGATACGGTGACAAGGTTGGAAGCGGTGTTGAAATAGCTGCTTTCCAGCTGTTCGAACTTGGACAGCATGACGGCGCCGGCGGGGTTGATGGCGGTGGTTGCCGTGACGCCAATCAGGAAAGCGCCGAAAATCATCGGGCTTAAAAATTGCCATGCCGAAATTCCCGCCGCGCGGATGACAACCAGCTCGGATGTCTTGTTCAGCTTCCAGCAGGTGTAAATGGCGGCAAACAAAACGCCGAAGGGGATGACTTTTTGCCCGACTTCCGGCAGTTTCAGCGCTGCCATGGCAAGGACAATATCAAGGCTGACGCCCTGCGCGCCGGATGCGCGGCGCATGAGTTCGATCACATCGAATATAAAAACAAGCCCTAGCAAAATAGTGACCAGCCCTGCAAAATTCATCAGGAAATGGCGCATGATGTAGCGGAAAAGGGTTGCGGTAGCGGTCATGCGGCACTGCCTTTCCCCTGGGGGGCGGGTTGCGGTACGGCGCGGCGGGTTTTGCGCAGCATGCGCATCAGCCATTGCTCCCCGCGCAGGTGCATCAGGAAACTGGCGCCAATAACGGGCAGGAAGGCGAGAATATAAAGCGCGGGCAGCACTATCGGGTTTTTCTTGGCCATATTGCCAAGTGCCATTTCAGCGGCCTGCAGCGCAATCACCAGAATGACGGCGGTTAATACCTTGCGGCTTTGTCCGCGGCGGTTGAACGGGCCCAGCAGGATACAGGCAAGGGATACCAGCGCAAAACCAAGCGCGTTAAACGGCGCCAGCAGACGCAAATGCGCATCTACAATGAAGGCGTCCTTGTTCTGGCGATCGCGTTTTTCGGTCAGGTCAGGGCGGAACAATTCGGGCAGGGTACGTTCGTTCGCTTCGCGCCAGCGTTCCTGTCTTTCGCCTTCCAGTCCTTTGATCTCGATCGTATAGCGCGAGAAAAACAGGCGCGACACCATGCCGTTTTGCGGGTCCATTTGCTGGCGCATGCCGTCATAGACAAGGATATTCGGCTCTTCGCCATTCATAAAAATGCGTCCGCGTTTGGCGGTGACCGTCACAGGCGGTTTTTCAGTATTGCGGCGGTCATGGATCATCAGGCCGAGCAAATCGCCGCTCGCATCACGTTCGCGCACATAAACGGTCAGGTCGTTGCTGAAGGTATTGAAAACCCCTTCACGCAGTAAAAAGGCGGAATATTGCGCCTTGATATCGCGGCGCAGTTTTTTCATCTCCCCATGGCTCATGGGCGACAGGAAGCAGGTGATGGCGAGTATAATTGCCATAAAAATAGCCGTCAGCATCAAGGCAGGCCGTGCCAGCGTAAACTGGTTAAACCCGCAGGCCCGCATGACGACAAGCTCGTTATCCATAATCATTTTGTTGTAAGTGAACAGGATACCCGTTACCAGCGCCAGCGGCAAAATCACTTCCAGAAAACGCGGCAGGGTCAGGGCGACCAGTTTCAGGAACAGGGCGGGCGGCGCGTCCGAATTGGCGACCAGTTCCAAAAGACGCAGCGATTGCGTCAGCCAGATAACCAAAGCCAGCGTTACGGCAACAAATACCGTTACGGAAAAAAGATTTTTAAAAAGATACCGCGTGGTGAGCATCGGCGTTGCATCCGGGGGTGGCGAAACGCCTGTTACCCTATTATGATCTGTATGGCTTGCGCAGCGCCGCGTCCTGCGGCGTGTCGTTCCCAAGCCTTGTTTTTACCTTCTCCCGCTTCAAAAAGAAAGAAAAATAGCCGCCATGACAAGTGCCCCCGTCAAGATTACTTTCGACCAGAAACCCGCCAAAACCGCCGATGCCCGCGTGGTTTTCGCCACCGAAGACGGCAAGAACGGCGCGCGTCTGGCCTCCGCCGGCCGCGATCTGGATACGAAAACCAAGGGCGCGATCAAACGCGCGCTGGCGGCATCCGATTTCGCGGGTAAAAAAGCGCAAGTGCTGGCGATTCCCGGTGTGGAAGGCGCAGGGGCGAAACATGTGGTTGTTGTGGGACTTGGCAAACCGGCTGACCTTGGCACTTTGTGTTTTGAAAAAATCGGCAGCGTGATCAGCGCGCAGCTGAACGCCCGCAAGGCCGTGACCGCCGATGTCAGCTTCCCTGATGAAGAAGCAAAAGCATCCAAAATTGATGCCGAAGCTGCCGCCGTTCATTTCGGCCTTGGCGCGTTTTTGAATACCTACCGTTTTGACAAATACCTGACGCGCGAGCCGAAGGAGAAAAAACCGACGCTGAAATCCCTGCAACTGACGGTCAAGGATGCGGCGAAAACGCGCAAGGCATTCACCGCCGTGCAAAAAGTGGGCGAGGGGGCTTTCCTCACCCGTGATCTGGTATCCGAAGTGCCCAATGTGCTGTATCCGGAAAGCTTTGCCGCGATCATTAAAAAAGAACTCGCGCCCCTTGGCATCGAAGTCAAAATTTTGACCGACAAAGACATGAAAAAACTCGGCATGGGGGCAATCCTTGCCGTGGGTCAGGGCAGCGCGCGTTTGCCGCGTATGGTCAGCATGGAATACAAAGGCGGCAAAAAAGGCCAGCGCCCCGTGGCTTTCGTGGGCAAGGGCGTGACGTTTGACACCGGCGGCATTTCGCTGAAACCCGGCCCCGGCATGGAAGAAATGAAATGGGATATGGCGGGCGCAGGCACCGTTGTGGGTTTGATGAAGGCGCTGGCCGCACGCGGCGCCAAGGTGAATGCCGTGGGTATTGTCGGTCTTGCCGAAAACATGCCGTCGGGCGAAGCATACCGCCCCGGCGACATCGTCACATCCATGTCGGGCCAGACGATCGAAGTGCACAACACGGATGCCGAAGGCCGCCTTGTCCTTTGCGATGCGCTTTGGTACGTGCAGCAGAAATTCAAACCCACGCATATCGTTGATCTTGCCACCTTGACCGGCGCCATGATTATCGCGCTCGGCCATGAATATGCAGGTGTTTTCAGCAATGACGACAGCCTTGCATGGAATTTGGTCAGTGCGGGCCGCGCCACGGGCGAAGAGCTTTGGTACATGCCTATGCACGATGCATGGGACAAAGCCATCGACAGCCCCGCTGCCGACATGAAAAACATCAGCGGCGGGCGCGATGCCGGCTCCGCCATTGGCGCGCATTTCCTGAAACGTTTTATTCAGGACGGCGTGAAATGGGCGCATCTGGATATCGCCGGTGTGGCATGGTCGAACAAAGACCGCCCGGGCGTGCCCAAGGGCGCGTCTTCTTTCGGCGTGCGTTTGCTTGATAAATACGTGGCTGACAACTGGGAATAATGCGGACGGCGCGGGGGCCTTGTGTGCCTCCGCGCATCCTTGCCAATATCATCTGCTGCCGGTTTGAATAAAAACCGCCGTGTTCAAAAAGGGGAATAAAATGTCCATCCTGAAATCGCGGCGGTTTTTGCCGCTGTTCGTAACGCAATTTTTGGGCGCGTTTAACGACAATCTGTTTAAAAACGCGCTGGTGATGCTCATCACCTATCGCCTGGCCGAACAATCGGGCATGTCGGAGCCTATTTTGGTCACGGTGGCGGCGGGGCTTTTTATCCTGCCGTTTTTTCTGTTTTCGGCCACGGCGGGGCAATTGGCGGATAAATACGACCGCGCCATGATTGCGCGCAAGACCAAGCTTTTGGAAATCGCCCTGATGGTTCTGGGCGCTATTGGTTTTCTGACCGCGAATATGTGGGTTTTGATGGCGCTGCTGTTTTGC
>JAVEWI010000093.1:0-6876 GCA_034004625.1 Bdellovibrionales bacterium | reverse complement strand
AATCACCGATCAGCAACAAATCATTTCCAGCAACCAGGCAGGTCACATCACTATCGCTTTGTGCCATGCGTCCGGTCATGGCGCGGACATGGCATGCGGCGGCGTAATCTGATACAGCGCTGACTGTATAGATTTCATCGCCTTTTTCGGTATGAAGGCAAACTTGGTAATAGGCTGCGTTTGTCATCTGATCCCCCCCATATGCTGTGTGGTCTTTTCATGCTTTGCACTTTGCGTGCCATGCTTAAAACCGTTTGATTTCAGTGCGGGTGCAATCATCATCTGTTGCTTTTTGCCACAGGCGCCACATGCCGCGGCGCGCTTTGCAACGCTTTGTTAGGTTTTTTGCAATACAATCTGTAATTGTGCAGTGGCGATGCCTTCAACCGGTGCCTTGCGCGGGAAAACGGAGATGTAAAGACATGCAAACAGGAAAAATACTGATTGTGGAAGACAGCCGCGCTTTGGCTTTGACCTATAGCGATTATTTGTCGCGGGCCGGACATGCTGCAGATATTGCCGAAAATATATCCGCCGCGCGGCGGGCGCTTTCTCTTGTACGCTATGATTGTGTTTTGATGGATCTGCATTTGCCGGATGGCGCGGGCACGGATTTGATTGCCGAAATGCGGACAGGGGGCATTGATACGCCCGTGATTGTACTGACGGCGGAGCCTTCTATTGATACGGCGGTATCTGCCATCCGCAATGGCGCGCAGGATTATTTGTGCAAACCCGTGACCGCAGACCGTTTAAACCTGACATTGGGGCATATATTGGAACAGCAATCACTGCGCCGTATTGTCAGCGATTACCGTGCGATTGAACGTGACAGGTTTTGTGATTTTATCGGCGCGTCACCTGCAATGCAGATTGTTTATCATGTATTGGAGAATGCCGCACAAAGCCGCGCGCCGGTTTTTATTACGGGTGAAAGCGGAACAGGAAAGGAATTGGCGGCACGCGCCATCCATACGCTTAGCCCGCGGCGAGCAAAAGTTTTTGAAGCGCTCAATTGTGCTGCCGTGCCGGGCAATTTGCTGGAGAGCGAGATTTTTGGCCATGCCCGCGGTGCTTTTACGGGGGCGGTATCCCGTTATGTGGGTGCGGCGGAAAGGGCGCAGGATGGCACGTTATTTTTGGATGAATTGCCGGAAATGCAGCCGGAGATGCAGTCAAAGCTGCTGCGTTTCACGCAAAGCGGATCTTTCAGGCCGCTGGGAGCCGCGCGTGAAATGAATGTTGATGTGCGTTTTGTTTGCGCCACGAACCGCGATCCTTTGCAGGCCGTGGCAGATGGCGTATTGCGTGAAGATTTATATTACAGATTGAATGTGATTTCGCTGCACTTGCCGCCTTTGCGGGAAAGGGGGGATGATATTTTGCTGATTGCGTCGCATTTTCTGACGCGCATGGCGCAGGAAGAGAAAAAAAGATTTACCTGCCTGTCCACGGATGCGGCGGATTATTTGCTGCATGAAACATGGCCTGGCAATATACGGCAGTTGCAAAATGCCCTGCGCCGCGCAGTGGTGATGAACGATGGCGAAGTCATGACGGCGGATATGCTGCCGCGCCAAACACGCATGGTGTCTCCGGCTGCTGGCCATGATGGGGGCAATGTTTTTTCGCGGCCGGTATCTGCCCCTGCTGCTATGTCTTCTGCGTCTTCGCTGCGCGATATGGAACGCCGCATGATTGAAAAAACCATATCCGATTGCGGGGGGAATATCAGCGCGGCAGCGCGGCAACTGGGCGTAAATCCATCCACGCTTCACCGCAAAATGGGGAAGTGGCGACGCGCGGAATCATCCGCCGGATAAAGCAGCGGCGCGGGTTTCGATAGACGCGGCAGCTTGCAGGCAGGCAGACGCCAGATTCTTCACACGGGCATGGGCTTCGCTGCGCGGCGTGTTTTCGGTATCTGCGCCTGTTTCGGCAAAAAGGCTGCGCTGTATTTTTTCAACCCCGGCGGCGGCTTCGGCGACATCGGCGGTTTTCAGCATGTCCGCCAATGCACGCAGCGTATGGGCTTCGCGCCGCAGTGCGGGGATATCACCCATTTCCCAATGGTTTTCACAGGCTGCGGCACGCGTGCGCAATTCACGGGCGTAGGTGTCCAGCAGTCTTGCGGGAATATCGGGCGGGACATTTCCTGCGCTTTGCGGCGCGGTGTCTGTTTTTCCGTCTAATCCGTGCTCTGCAATACAGATGTTTATTTTTTCCCTGTCCAGCGGTTTTGTAAAACATCCATGAAATCCCGCGGCCATGGCGCGTTTTTCTGTTTCTGCATCAATAAAGCCGCTGACGGCATACAGGGGTATTGTGCGCGGGTGATGCGGGTACAACTGGCGCATATGCTGCGCAAGGGAAAATCCGTCCATTTGCGGCATCTGCAGATCAATGAACACAATATCGTATGCTTTTTCGGCATGGCATGACAGCGCTTCGCGCCCGCTCGCGACAGCCTCGGCGCTATGTCCCATGCGCGCGGCGATGGTTGTGAATAAAAGGCGGTTGGTGGCGCTGTCGTCCACGATGAGAATACGTAATGACATGTTATGCCTGTTTCATGATTGTGTAACGATTGCCGGGTAAAATAAGAGAATGGATATAATGGAAAAAAATATTCTGGTGGTGGACGACGATGCGCAGATGCGCATGTCTTTGCTGCATATCCTGCGGCGCGAAGGATATCAGGTGCAGGAAGCAGGAAACGGGCAGCAGGCGATTGATTTCATCGACGCGCCGGATGCGGATTATGATCTGGTGCTGATGGATATCATCATGCCGGATAAAGAAGGCGTGGAGACGATTCTCTACTTGCGCAAGCGGTATCCTGATCTGAAAATCATCGCCATGTCGGGTGGCGCGCGATTGTTTGATTTTGATCCCTTGCGTCTGGCGCGGGATTGCGGCGCGAATTTTACGTTGGCAAAACCGTTTGAACCTGCCGATTTGCGGGCCATGCTGCGTCTTTGTTTGCAGGGGGAATAATGCTTTATGCATGGGGTCTTCCCGCAGGAAAGAGCAATTCGAAAACAGTCCCCTTGAACCGTGTGGTGGTGACAATGATGCCCCCGCCCATGCCATGCAATATGCCTTGCAACGCGGGCAGGCCAAGACCGCTGCCTGTGCCCACTGCGCGGGTTGTAAAAAACGGGTCAAAAATGCGGGCTGCGACATCGCGTGTCATGCCTTCGCCATCGTCTTCAACGCGGATACGCAGATAATCGCCACCGTATAAACGCCCGCTTGTTAACGTGACGGTATCGCCTGTTTCTTCACCGCCGGAAATGATCAGGCTGTTTTCATCGCCGCAGGGAATGGACATGTTGATCTTGTCCAGTGTGATGCGAATATGGCCGGCATGCACCCCCATGGCATGATCTGCATTGAGGCAAAGATTGACCAAAGCCTGCCCCAATTGCGTGGCATTGGCTTCTATCATATCGTCTTCTGTACGGCGGTCGTAAGAAAGTTTGGTGGAACGGCGGATGCTGGGTGTCAAAAGGCTTATGTTCTCGCGGATGACGCCATCCAGCGACAGCGGCAGCAGTATGTCGGCGCTGCTTTCGGCGCCGCGGCGACTGTAACGCATTAATTGCGCAACGATGTCCTGCCCGCGGCGTGCGGCAATGGTGATTTGCCGCGCCATTTCCCGCTGCTCCGCTGCGGCAATTAAATCTTCTTCAAGCAAAACACCAAAGCCGAGAATGGCACCCAGAATATTGTTAAAATCATGCGCAATCCCGCCTGCAAGCGTGCCGAGTGCTTCCTGCTTGCGCGCCGCCCGCAGCTCGTCTGCATGGCGACGGATTTTTTGGCGTAGCAGATGTATCCGCCAGCCAAGCGCCAGGGAGAGGCAGAGTAAAATGCCGCATAAAATGCAGAGGAGGAATGTGAGAGGGCTCATGATAATCCGCCTGTGAAATTTTTAGGCTGCCCCGTTTATTATACACAACCATGGGTTGTTTGCCAAGCAGGGCAGAGAACGGGGGGATTCCGGCAAGTCCACGGGCGGCGGTAGTGTGACAGGGAACTAAAATATTAGGAAAAGCATTCTTTTTCAAAGGTTTTCGCGGTCTGTTTTTTGCGGAAATCCGTGGGGGGCTGTGATAGGTTACGCGCATGAAATATGCAGTTTTAAAAGCGAAATATCTTAATGCGGCGCGGCGCCACGTGGCCGCTGCGGTTATGGTGGCGGCTGTCATGTTGACAGCGGTTGCGACCGTTCATGCAGAAGTGGATTACAAACCCGTGATTGCGGGCGACCTGAAAAAAGGTATCGCTGATGAACTGCGCCGTAATTCATATTTGTTTCAATTTTTGAAAAACAAACCGTTGTCGGTCGAGGGGCTTGAACGCCGCGCGGCGGACGATGTGCTGCGTTTGCGCGACACCATGATTGGCCATGCGTATTACGGAGCGGATATCAAATACAAACTGGAAGGCGATGCGGCGCCCTATACCGTTACGCTGGATGTTCAGACGGGCCCTAAATTCACCATCGGCAGTTACGATATTGAATGGCGCGACAAGGCAGGCCGTAAAATTACCGCCCCTGCCGGGATTGATGCAAAACGTGTGCTGCGCAAAGTTGTGGGGCAGGATGCAACACCGGAAGAAATCCTCGAGCGTGAAAGACAATTGCTGGATGTGCTTAAACAAAACGGTTATCCCATGCCGGAGGTTTTCGAGCGCAAGGCCGTAATCGACCATGCCACGCAAAAGGCCGCCGTCACGCTGGCGGTAGGCAGCGGCACCCGCGCGGATTTTGGCGCCATTGGCGTAAGCGGGCATGAGGCTGTGCAGGAAGATTTCATCCGCCGCCGTATCGGTTGGCAGCAGGGCGATACGTTCAATATCGACAAAGTCGTGAACACGCGGCGCAAAATGTTGAATACGGGGCTGTTTTCAACCGTGGATATTACGCTTGATGCAAAACCGGGGGCGCGCACGGTTCCTGCGGAAATCAAGCTGGTGGAGCGCAAGGCGCGTACGATTGGTGCGGGCCTGTCTTATTCCACCAGCCGTAGTATTGAAGGCAAGATTTTCTGGGAACACCGCAATCTTGCTGGCGGCGGCGAAAAACTGCGCGTGGAAGCAGACGCAGGTCTTGACCGTTACGGCCTTGGTGCTGCTTTGACCAAGCCGGATTTCGGCGGCACGATCAAACGCAGTTTGCAGTTCAAAACAGGCTTCCGGCAGGAATTCCTCGATGCCTATGATAAAACGTCATACAGTGCGGCGGCGGGGCTTTCGCATGATTTTAACGGCAAATTATCGGCCACATTGGGCGGCGGTCTGGAATTCAGCCAGGTAAAGGAAAAGAACAAGCCAGAACGCGATTTCCTGCTGTTGTCCCTGCCGATGGGGTTGAAGTACGATACCACGACAGATGCGCTTGACCCGACCAAGGGGATGCGCGCCGCGGCAAATGTCACGCCCTATATGGCGATTAACCAGTCGCAGGAAACATTTACAACGGCGGATGTATCTTTCAGCCATTATTGGCCTATCAACGAAGAAAAAATTGTTTTTGCCAACCGCGTTAAAATCGGCGCGATTTTTGGGGAAAATGCCGCGGCTATTCCGGCGGATAAGCGCCTTTATTCCGGCGGTGGCGGTTCGGTGCGTGGCTATGGCTATCAATTGATCAGCCCGCTGGATGCGAATGACGACCCGACAGGCGGGCGTTTTCAGGTGGAAGTCGGCAGCGAAGTCCGTTTCCGCGTCACGGATAATATCGGCATCGTGCCTTTTGTCGAAGGTGGCCGTGTCACCGAAGACATCGGCGGCAGTGATGAAAAATTCCTCTGGGCTGCCGGTATCGGCGTGCGTTATTACACGGCGGTGGGGCCGGTGCGCGCGGATATTGCCGTGCCCATTAACGGACGTGATAAAGATGATACCTTTCAGCTGTATTTCAGCCTTGGGCAGGCGTTTTGATGCCGCAAGAAAAACAGAAGCATAAGCAGGATAACAAAGAGGCTTTGGCAAAAGCGCCATTGTGGCGGCGTTTGCTTGGCGGAGTATCTCTCGGCTCCGTCATCATGCTGCGTCATTGGGCGGCGTGGCTTCTGACTGTTTTTGCTATTGTGATGATCTGTGCCTATGCTTTTTTAATGTATGTGCAGACACCGGGCGGGCGTGTCTGGCTTGGCGAAACTGTATCACGTCTGGCGTCCAGTGATGATTTGCAGGTTGAAATCTATTTTGACGCCATTTCATTTACGCATGTCGCCATTCCATCTTTGACGGCGGCGGATAAAAAAGGCCTTTTCCTGCGTGTGCAGGATATTGACCTTTCTATAAACCCGAAAACATATTTTGTTTTCCGGCCTGTGGTGGACAGGTTGAATATAGACCAGGTTTATCTGGCGCGCCTGCCTGACTTGCCGGAAGAAAAACCGGCGGTGGCTGCGCCGAAAAAGGAAATGGGTTTGCCGGATATTGCAGCACATTTGCAGGAATTTAATATTCGTGAAATTCATGCCGGCGCGGATGTATATGGGCAGGAGCAGTTTTTTAGCCTGAAAAGCCGCATCACGCTTTCCCCGCGTCTGGAAGAAAACAATATCGACATCGAATTAGGCGCGGCGCCGGGGCGGCAAAAATCCGACCTGACACATATGCATTTACGGGTGAGTGCAAATGAAAACGAAAATCTGAATGTGGATATGGCGCTGCGCGATGCGGCAGGCGGTATGGTCACGCATTTGATGGGGCTGCCCAAGGGGTATGATATTGATTTCAGTCTGCAAGGCGAAGGGCCTGCGCGTGACTGGGCGGGTACGGCGCAGCTGCGTTTGGGACGCGAACTTTCCGGTCATTTCCTTTTGCAGCTCAAGAACAACCAGAGGCTTTTGCTGA
>JAVEWI010000092.1:0-6886 GCA_034004625.1 Bdellovibrionales bacterium | reverse complement strand
GCGTCAGCCTTGGGCAGGTCGATTTGCACACCCGCCGTCAACAAAGGCGCGGTCACCATAAAAATCACCAGCAGAACCAGCATCACGTCCACAAACGGCGTGACGTTGATTTCCGCCATCACTCCATGTGCGCGGCGGCGTTTTCCACCTGCTCCACCCAGTTTGGCGCCCATTAACGCGTGCCCTGTTGTTCGAAATGACGGCCCAGAATGGCGCTGAATTCAGTCGAAAACGCATCCATACGGTCGTGATAACGGTTAAGGTCGGTGGAAAATTTATTATAAGCCACAACCGCGGGAATAGCCGCAACCAGACCAATGGCAGTTGCAAACAAGGCCTCGGCAATACCGGGCGCGACAACGGCAAGGCTTGTATTTTGCGAACCCGCAATGGCCGCAAAACTGTTCATGATGCCCCAGACTGTACCGAATAAACCAACGAAGGGCGCGGTAGAGCCCACGGTTGCCAGAAACGTCATATAACGCTCCAGCTTGCTGACTTCTTTACCAATCGCCGCCAACATGGCGCGGTCGATACGTTGTTGCAACCCCGCCCGCAGCGCGCCGTCAAAATGCGCGGCATTTTCGGCGGACAATTTCCATTCGTTCATACCGGCGCAAAAAATGCTGGCCATCGGATCGTTGGCTTTGTTTTGCAGTTTTTTGTAAAGCTTTTCCAAAGCTTCGCCCGACCAGAAAGAACCTTCGAATTTATTCGCTTTGATGTTGATGGCCTTAAAGGTGATCCATTTATCAAAAATGATCGCCCAGCTCCAAACCGAAGCGGCGGCAAGCATCAACATGACCGATTTAACAATCAGGTCTGCCTGTAAAAACAGCCCCCAGACGGACATATCGTGATGCGCGGTGCCGGCAAGCTGCGCGGTCTGTACGGCAATAGTCGGATCCATAATTCCCTCTTAAACCTCTGATTTAAATAAATCTCGAACGACTTGCGGTAATCTAACAGCTTTCAGCGCGTTATCAATACAGACCAGCGTTACTTTTATTTCACATATCAGATCTCCGCCCCGATATATGTCCTGCTGCATGTCCATACTGGCCCCGCCCAGACGGCTGATAGATGTTTTGACGACCAAAAGGTCATCCAGCTTGGCTGGCGCACGATAATTTATGTTCAAAGCAACAACGGCGAAGGCGATGCCTTGTTCCCTGAAAAGCTGTGCATGTTCAAACCCCGCCGCGCGCAACATTTCGGTGCGCCCGCGCTCGGCAAAGCGGATATAGCTGGCATGGTACACAATACCACCGGCATCGGTGTCTTCGTAATAAACGCGGACTGGTAATTCGTGATGGTTGGTCATTGTTTCTTCTTTTTTATTTTTGGCCATCTGACCGACAAGTCCGGAGGCAACACACACAGGATATTTTAAATATCCCCGTCCACCGGCAAATCCATTTGCAAGGCAATCTGCCTGTCTTTGGCATTGGCGGGCGGCGTGATGCCCAGGTGTTTATACCCCGCATCCGAAATCATGCGTCCGCGCGGCGTGCGGATAATAAACCCGCATTGCATCAGATAAGGCTCGACGACTTCTTCCAGCACATCGCGCTGTTCGGACAATGCCGCGGCAATGGTTTCCACCCCTGCGGGGCCGCCCGCATAATTTTCGGCAATGCAGGACATATAACGGCGGTCCATGCTGTCAAGCCCCATATGGTCAACTTCCAGCCTGACCAAAGCCGCATCGGCAATTTTGGCATCCACAACCTTTACATCCGCAACCAGCGCGAAATCACGCACGCGGCGGGTCAGACGTCCGGCAATACGCGGCGTGCCGCGGCTGCGGCGGGCGATTTCATAGGCGCCCTCGTCCGTTATCTCCATACCATGTATCCGCGCCCCGCGCGATACGATGCCGGTAAGTTCTTCCGGATTGTAAAATTCCAGACGCAGCGGAATGCCAAAACGTTCGCGCAAAGGCCGCGTAATCAAACCGCTGCGCGTTGTTGCCGCCACCAGCGTAAAGGGCGGCAGGTCAATCCGCACGCTGCGCGCTGCGGGGCCTTCGCCGATAATCAAATCCAGATGGCGGTCTTCCATCGCGGGATAAAGAATTTCTTCGACCGCGGCATTCAACCGGTGAATTTCATCGATAAACAAAACATCGTTCGGCTGCAAATTGGTCAGGATCGCCGCAAGGTCGCCCGCACGGGAAATAACCGGCCCTGATGTCGCACGGAAACCCACGCCCAATTCCTTGGCCACAATTTGCGCCAGTGTTGTTTTGCCAAGGCCCGGCGGGCCGAACAGCAAAACATGGTCGAGCGCTTCTTCGCGTTTTTTCGCGGCATCAATAAAAATGCGCAGGTTTTCACGCGTTTTTTTCTGGCCGATGAATTCTTCCAAAGACAAAGGACGGATGGAATTTTCGCCCGTATCCTGTTCGGCGTTATATTCGCCCGATACGGCGCGCTGCGCGGTGGTATCTGCTATCATGCGCTCAGCTCCTTCAGGCTTTCGCGGATCAAATCGCCCAGCGCGATCCCCTCGCCTTTATCCCGTATCACATTCGCAACCGCGCCAAAAGCTTCGGCACGACCATATCCCAGATTAATCAGCGCCGACACGGCATCGTTGCTCACCGTTTGCGGCACGTCGATAACGGCGGCGGTTTTGGCGGCGGCGCCGGCTTGCGCCTTGCCTGCTTTTTGCTGCGCGGCGGCGCCGAGCGCCATTTTACCTGCTTTTTCCTTCAGCTCCGTCACAATGCGCAGCGCCAGTTTATCGCCCACGCCATCGGCACGGCGCAGCGCGGATTTGTCTTGCGATGCGATGACCAGCGGCAATTGTTCCACCTGCACGGTGCCCAAAATACCCTGCGCCACCTTGGCCCCCACGCCCTGCACGGTGCAGAGGATCTGGAACCAGTCTTTTTCCGCCGCATCGGCAAAACCGTAAAGCGTGATCTGGTCTTCGCGTACAATCGTTTCAATCAACAGCGCGACAGATGTACCGCGCGTGCTGCCGATACGCGCCAGTGTGCGCGACGACGCATAAACCAGATAACCCACGCCGTTTACGTCAATAATAACGTAATTGATCCCCACACTGTCGATAACACCGGAAAGCTTTGCAATCATCTGACGCCCCCCGCCATGATACCGCCCAGACGGTCGCGCGTGGCACCGTGGTGCGCGTGGCAAATGGCCACCGCCAAAGCATCCGCCGCGTCATGCGATGCATCAACGCCGGGCAATAAAACGCGGATCATCGCCTGCACCTGTTCTTTTTCCGCATGGCCCGCGCCGACCACTGATTTTTTCACCAGATTGGCCGGATATTCCGCCACGCGCAACCCCGCACGCGCCGGCGCCATCATGGCAACGCCGCGGGCAAGCCCGAGTTTCAGCGCGGATGCAGGGTTTTTATTCACAAAAGTTTCCTCGATCGCGGCATGGGTCGGCTGCCACAGGGTAATCATCTGCGTCAGTTCGTCAAAAATACGGGTCAGCCTTTCGGCGGTGTCCGCCTTGGCATCCGTTTTAATCACGCCATGCGAAATATGCGTCAAGCGGTTGCCCGCCACGTCCACCACGCCCCAGCCTGTGCGTTGCAATCCCGGATCGATGCCGAAAATTCTCACGTCGCCTCCCGGTTGCACTGCGCGGCATACGCCGCGCAGAATGTTAACTTGTGCGGCAGATGCGCCGCGCAAAATGTTGACTTGGGCGGCATATACGCCGCGCCGGATGTCGTTCACGCCGCCCCCGTATCAGGACGCCATCAGTTTTTCCATTATATCGTCAGAGATTTCAAAGTTGGAAAAAACATTCTGCACATCGTCGCTGTCTTCCAGCGTTTCGATCATGGCTAACATATCTTCTGCCTGTTCTTGCGTCAGGGCGATGGTATTTGCCGGCTTCCATATAATACTGCCCGATTGCGCGGGGCCGAATTTTGTTTCCAATGCTTCTTTGACCGCGATGAAATCTTCGGGTCTGGTTGCAATGTCGTGAATCTCCGCATCGCTTTCCACGTTTTCCGCGCCGGCTTCCACTGCCGCTTCAAACATCTGGTCCGCGCCGGTGACGGCAGCCGGATAAACAATCGACCCGATTTTGGCGAACATGAAACTGACCGAATTGGTTTCGCCCAATGCCCCGCCGTTTTTGGCAAAGGCCGTGCGGACTTCGGCCGCGGTGCGGTTGCGGTTATCGGTCAAAGCCTCGACAATCACGGCGACGCCGCCGGGGCCGTAGCCTTCGTAGCGGATTTCGTCAAAATTATTCGCCTCGCCGCTATTTGGGCTGGCGGATTCAATGGCACGTTTAATACGGTCATTTGGCATATTCGACGCCCGTGCCGCCAGAATGGCAGCCCGCAACCGCGGATTTGCTTCCGGCGTTGGCTGCCCCATTTTGGCGGCAACCGTGATTTCGCGCCCCAGCTTATTGAAAAGCTTGGCGCGTTTTTTGTCCTGCGCACCTTTGCGGTGCATAATATTTTTGAACTGTGAATGGCCGGCCATTTTTGCGGTCCCGTGGGTTTAAAGCTCTTTTCATGACTTCGCGATAGAATAGCGATAGTCTCCTTTTGTTCTAGCATGCCGGAAGGAGCCAGAAAAGCGCGATTTTGCTTGAAAACTAAAGGTTTCAGCGCTAGATCAAGATATGCCTTTGTGCAGTTTTTTTATACATAAAGTAATCATGACTTATCAATTCAAACATATGACTGTCCTGCTGGTGGAAAGCACCCGCGCCATGGCCGACCTGACCAAATCCATCCTGATGACTTTTGGCGTGACGGATATCCATACCGCCTTCAGCATGAAAGAAGGATTTGAAAAATTCCGCGCGCTGGAACCAGATCTGGTCATTATCGATTGGTTGCAGGAACCCGACAACGGGCTGGAGCTGACGCGCCGTATCCGCAGCGACAAGCAAAGCCCGAACCCTTTCACCCCCATCATCCTGATGACGGGGTATAGCCAGATCAAACGTGTTTTGATGGCGCGGGATTCCGGCATTACCGAATTTTTGGTCAAACCCTTTACCGCCCGCGCGCTGTACCAGCGGATTGAACAGATTATCGAGATGCCGCGTTATTTTGTGGTCAGCGATAAATATTTCGGCCCCGACCGCCGCCGCAAAAGGGATTCCAACTACGCCGGCACCGACCGCCGCGCCGATAGACAGCCGGAGCCTTATAGCTCGCCCGAAAGGATCAAGGCCACCCTTTCCGCCGCAGAAAAAGCGCGGGAAATTTTGCGCAAACACACGCAAGACAGCAGCAAAGAAACTTAATTAGATACATTAACCAAAGAGAAAAAGCCGCACATGTCAGACGATATTTTCCCCCAGCAGCAAAAGGTGCGCCATGCGGAGCTGATCAGCCCGCCGAACCGCCTGAAGGAAAAAGTCGGCAGCGGCGGCATTGATGAAAACGTATTGCAAAAAGCGCAGGAACTGTTGGAACGCAATACTATTAATTTTGACCCGATTGCCAATATGCTGCTCGATTTGCTGGTCGAGGCGATTGCCGATGCAAAATCCGGCGCGCTGAAAGGCGAAGACGCACTCGGCGCCATGATTTATCCCGCCATGCAGCTCAAAGCGCAGGGCACCATGTTCCACTACCCTCTTGTCAGTGATATCAGTCATATATTGGTAAATTTTCTTGAAACAGTTGAAGATTTGAACCGCGATGTGCTGGATATTGTCGTCGCCCATAAAATGGCGATCAAAGCCGTGCTGGCCAGCCAGCTGAAAGGCGACGGCGGCAAGACAGGCAAGGAATTGCGTGAAGCCCTGATGGAAGCTTGCGGCCGCTATTACCGGAGCAAAAAGCCGCAATAACAAAGAAATATAGATAAAATATAATGTGATGAAGCAAGCCGGATAAACGCCGGCTTTTCTTTTGCGTGCGTTGATGCTTACCGCTGACCTTGGGAAGAAGCCGCCGAGATCAACGCGGCACGTTGGGCCAAGGCCTCTCCCATCATATCGGTTGCGGCTTCATAGGTGACAACGGCCAAATCCGCGCCGTCAGATATAAAAACCAGGCCCGCAGCGGCCTGCTGGGCGTTGCCGATACAGGCGATTTCCGCCGTTTGCAATTGCACCCCCTGCGCCGTTGTCACAGGCCCTGCCAGTTTACGGGCAAAGTCTCCATCACAGCGAGTTTTCAGAATATCAAGATAACTGTCAATCGCCACCATCGCGCCTTGCTGCGCAGGCCACGCCTGTAAAGCCACCACGACATCTCCCGTGTCCCAACGCCAGACAGGCATGCCGCTGGTTTGGTCTGCGGGCAAATCAGAAAGGCTCATCCAGTCCAAAATCCGTGCGGGCATGCCGGATGTTGTTATTACCGGTTCGGCTTCTATTGCATCATGCACCTGCCCCGCCCCCATGGCGGCGCCGACTGCGGGCTGTATGGATGCCGGCTCCACATGCCTGACCGTCACGGCGGATGCGGCGGATACCGGCACCTGCGGCTTCCGCTTTGGCACAGCCTGGGGCGCGGATGGCAATCGGGGCGGCATAGCCGAAAGCGGCGACAGCACAGCCGTTACGGCAGATACGGTTTCAGCCTCTGCCTTCAAACGGGCATTTTCCAGCCGCAGCAGGCGTTCCTGTTGCTCCAGCTCTGCCATCTGGGCCAATTCGGCCTCTGCGGCTGCAAATTCATCCTGTTTCAACCGTGCGGCAATCGCCTGATTTTCCTGACGCAGGCGCTGGTTTTCCGCCTGCAGCGCACGCATTTCCTCGCCCAGACTGCTCGATACGGCCTGATGCCCCAAACGCAAGTCATCGTTGCGCGCGATTTCACGCTCTACGGCTTTTTGCTCGGCCGCGCGGGCGGCGGCTTTTTCCGGTGTCGAAATTTTTGACTGGGCATATGCCTGCCCCTGCCCCAAGGC
>JAVEWI010000091.1:4035-6905 GCA_034004625.1 Bdellovibrionales bacterium | reverse complement strand
CCCTGTTCCTTGCCCACCGCATAACCGCGCTGCCATACATCGGCCAGCGCAGGGGCCAACGTGCTATCCGGCGACAAAGCCGTATTCAAAACAGGCAAACGGCGCATCACGCCCTTGGCCGTGCCGCGCGCACCGTCCAAAGATTCCATGCAGCCGCGCATCACCGCCAGACGTTCCTGCGCTTCCGCCGCGTAATCGTCGTAAGCGCCAAGCCGGTCCGCCATTTCGGCCGAGGCCAGTTGCGCCGCGCCGGACAGCAAAGCCGTCACCTGCGCGCCCAATGTACGTGCCGCATCACTGTCATAGGCAACGCCCGCCGACATCAAAATACCGCCAAGCCCGCTGTACCCCATGACCAGCGGACGACGGGCACGCGTGGCATCCGACAATCCGGGCATTTCCAGCGCGGCATCCAAAGCCGCCGTCAAAATGCGCACCGCCTGCACCATATGGGCAGCGGGCAGCAGAGCATCCCCCTCCGCCATTTCGGCAAGGGCGGAGAGGTTCAGCGTGCCGCCTGCAGCCTCGACCCCCGGTATGGAAACCAAGGCCTGCGCCACGGCGATGTCTGCGGTATTATTTTGCGCGGTGGCCGCATTTTTGTTTTGCGCGCACGCCGCAGTTTTATTTTGCGCGCACGCCGCGCTGTCCCTGAAGAAAAACTGCGGCTGACCCGATGCCCAAAGCGCATCGCCCATATCCGCCCACATGGTTTCCGCATCGGCATGACGCACGGCATCGCCCGCTTCACGTAGCAAAAACCCGTGGCCGGTCAGCGCCGTTTCTACAAATTCATCCGACACAGACAAAACGGTTTGCACGGGCGCGCGGTGGGAGAGGTCTTCCTGTTCCGCAGCAATGTCCATACGCTCGAAGCCTTGCTGCGCGTAGTCAATTGCGCGGCGCAAAAGCGTTTCGGGCACGCCCGCCGCGCGCATATCTACAACCGCGCGCGACAATTTGCCGTTAAATCCCGTATCAAATCCGCGCAGCGCATCGCGGTCGCAGGCATCCATCACCGCATCGGCGGCCTGTTTCATCAAACGGCGGCCAAGCGCGCGGGCAAGGCTGTCGGTTTCATCTTCGTTCTGGCGGCGGATAATATCAAGCGCGGCCTGATGTTCCGCCGGAATAACCACGTTCAATTGCCCATGCCCGCCGTCCAGCGCGGCAATATCGGCATGAATAAACAAACGCCGCGCCGCATCGCGCAGGGGACTTTGCGTGGACAAGGCCAATGTGGCATGCGGCACGGCAGGCGCCGCAAAATCCGCACCCAGGGCCGCAATACGTTCAGCCGGTATATACCCCTGCGCAAATGCCGCACCATAAGCCCAGCCAAGGCCGGCCGTGGCCAGCAAGGACACTTCCGGCAAAGCAATGCGGTACAGCATGATGTGGCAAAGCTCGTCATAGAAAATCTTTGCTTCAGCCGCATCGTCAAAAAGCCCCAGACGAAACGCCGTATGGCAAAGACCGCCCGCAACGCGGTGCAGGACATCGCGCAAATCAGTTTCACCCGTAACATCCACGCCCGCATCGGCGCTATGGGGTCTTAAAAAATCGGGCACGGCGGTATCGGTTTGCACGTGCAAGGCCTCGGCCACAGGGCGCGGGGCAAAGATTTTTTCCGCCAGAACGTCGCAGGCCGCCTGCCCCCAGAAAACGGGCAAACGGTAAGGCCCGCCATCGGCTGCGGTATAATCGCGCCAGCGGACGGTATCAAAGGGATTAACTCCCTCGGTCGTATATAGGCGTTGGAAGCGCACGCGCACCTTCTGTAAAATAAATAGCAGCAAGTCAGCCCTGCCCGCGGAACCGCGACACTCTGGCACAGGCCAGCCCTTGCAATCAACCGGCGATTTCACCCCCGCACCTGTGTCAAATCACAGAAAAACATTGCGCTTTTGGCGTGATGCCGCATATTGGGGGGCAATAAAAACCACCGGATTCCGGCATAGCGAGTGTCTCATGGCAAAAATTTCCATATTTGGCGTTTTGACCAACGTACAGATCCTGATCCACACCCTGTTCAAGGGCACCAAGGTCGGTGAAGACGATCTGGGCAATGTGTATTACCGCGGCAAGCCGCGCAAAGGCACCAAACGCGAACGCCGCTGGGTCATTTATAAAGACAAACCGGAAGCATCGCTGGTTCCCGCCGAATGGCATGGCTGGCTGCACCACCAGACAGACGCCCTGCCGTCTGCCGATAACAAACATCGCCGTGCATGGCAAAAACCGCATTTGCCCAACCAGACGGGTACGGACAATGCTTACCGTCCGCCGGGCCATGCCCTGATGGGCGGACAGCGCGCCGCCAGCACCGCCGATTACAGCGCATGGCAACCGCCGGAATAAATAAAAAAACACGCCGCCCGTGACATGTAACGGGACAAGGCGAAGGGTGATATACGAAGGAGATATGAAATGAAAAGAAACATTGTCGAAACCGCCATGGGCGCTGTGGTACTTTTGGTCGCTGCGGGCTTTGCGTTTTTCTTTCACACCACTGCACAATTGGGCGGCAAGGACGGGTATGAACTGAAAGCCCGCTTCAGCAAAATCGACGGGCTTGAAAATGGCAGTGCCGTGAAAGTCAGCGGCGTCAAAGTCGGCCGCGTTCTGGGTTTCAGCCTTGACCCCGAAAGCTATCAGGCCGAAGTCCGCCTGACCATCGACAACAATGTCAAATTGCCGCGCGACACCGCCGCGGTGATTGCAAGCGCAGGTTTGCTGGACGGCAAATTCCTGACGCTGGAGCCGGGCGCGGATGACGACATGCTGGCCGCAGGCGATTTCATTGAATACACCCAGTCCACCCCCGGTCTGGAACAATTGCTCGGCCAGGTTATTTTCAGCATGACCAA
>JAVEWI010000091.1:0-3935 GCA_034004625.1 Bdellovibrionales bacterium | reverse complement strand
TGTCCTTGCGCGGTTTGTTTTTTGGTCTGGCTTTGGCTGCATGCGCGGCAGGCAATTTGTTTGCCGCCCCAGCCCATGCCCGCGAAATGGAAGACATGAATGTTGTTGTGGTGCGCAGTATCGACAAACTGTCGGCGCGCACCCATACGTTTGACATTCCCGTTGACCGCACCGTGCAATTCGGCAATTCGCTGTTTATCAAAGTACGCGCCTGCCGCAAATCCCCGCCGGTGGGCGAACCCGAATCCGCTGCGTTTTTGCAGATATGGGAGCGCAAACCCCACGAAGAAGAATCCCGCTGGATTTTCAGCGGCTGGATGTTTGCATCCAACCCCGCGCTGTCCGCAATGGACCATCCGGTTTATGACGTCTGGGTGATTGACTGCAAAAAATCTGTGAGCGCGGCAAAATCCGAAGAATATTCATCGGAAGATGCGCCGTCTGAAGACGCAGCGGCAAAGCCGGAAGCATCGCCAACGGACACACCCGCAAGCGAATAACGTCCCGCGCCCCGCGCCATAAACCGCACATCCGTTTTATCCAGCGCCGCGCGCAAACGGCGATGGTATTCGCCGCGGCTGATCTCGATGCAGCCGAATTGCAGCAAATGCGGATTGACGAATTGGGCATCCCAAAGAACAAACCCCTTGGCCCGCAGCCGCGCCGCCAGATGGGCAAAGCCGATTTTGCTGGCATCACGCGCACGTGAAAACATGCTTTCGCCAAAAAACGCGGCGCCGAGCGCAATGCCGTAAAGCCCGCCGACAATGGTGCCGGTTTGTTTATCACGCACCTCCACACTATGCGCGAATCCGCGGCGGTGCGTTTCGGTATAAAGCGCGATGATGTCATCGTTAATCCATGTTTCCGCCCGTGCGTCGGCGCAGGCGCGGATAACGGTTTCAAAATCACGGTTAAATGTGACGTCATATATTTGCGCGCGCAAACTGCGCCGCAGCCGCGCCGGAATATGCAGCGCATCGAGCGGTAAAATGCCGCGCCGTTCCGGATCGTACCAGCCAAGGCCTTGGGCATGACGCCCCTCTGCCATCGGGAAAACACCGGACGCATAGGCGCCAAGCAAAAGCTCTGGCGTTAGTTCGATATCCAGCGCGTCATCGCTCTCATCCATATCCACATTTCCTGATGGCCCGTACAAGACCACAGTTTACCCCAAGCCATCAGGAACGCGGATGTAAATTATGCGGTATTCACCTCTGTGCACCGTGCGGGGTTACTCCCGCACATATATTTATTGCGCGAGTTATTCCCGCATGTATATCTGGCGCGAGTTATTCCCGCATGTACATCTGGCGCGAGTTATTCCCGCGCAATGCTGCGCAAATGGCGTCCGGCGCGGCGGCGGCGCGGGGCAACGGCATGGGAGCATCCGGCGGCGGCGCAAGCCTTGCCCGATTCAAAAACATGCACAATATTGTATTCGTCCCCATACCCCGGCGTGACCACGCCCCCGCGCAGGTCATGTTCCAGATACAGCCCGCCCAGATGCTCGACCAGCATCGGACGCCCGGGGCGAAACACAATGCGCCCCAAAGTATGCGCCAGATTACCCCCACGGGTTTCGCAAAGACGTTGCGGTGTTAAAACGGTCGGCGTTAAAACGGTTTGATCCTGCTGTATCATGATGAAGTCCCCCACTTCGTTAATAAAAACCCCGTTTGCACGGGATGACCGCCCCCTTGGGCGCGGATGGAAGGATTACATCTTAATTACGTTAAGTTTTGGTTAATCCCGTATGGTTTTTTGAGGATTCCTGCGGGTTTCAAGGAAATCGCAATATTATTTCTGGAAAATATCTAAACTGCGTAAATACAGCATACCGCAAGTTTTCAGACCAGATCCTTGGTCAGCTTCAGCGTCAGGTTATCGTCCACGAGACGCATTTCACCCGGCCGCACCGGCGCATCGTCATAGGCTATACCCGCACCATCCGGCACATAGCCCTTGCGCACATAAAGCCGCTGCGCTGCGCCATAAGACGCATAAAGCCCAACGCTGATCGCAATCGTATCCTTGCCCGCCGCGCGCGCGTTATCTTCGCAATGATCCACCAGCAGCTCGCCAATACCTTGCCTCCGGTATGCAGGCAATACGTTCAAATCCTGAATTTCCGGCAAACCCAGACGGCGGAACGGCGCATAAAGCGGCAAGGCGTTTAATTGCACATATCCCGCAATCGCCCCCGCGGCATCCATGGCCAGAAAAAACTGGCGGCGGCCTTCGGCCTGTTCGGTCAGGCAGCGGGCGAAATATCCCGGTTCATGGATTTGCGCCATGCCGGTTGCGAAAATATCCAGCGCAGGGATGTCTTCTTCGGTGGCAAGGCGGATCTGGATTGTCATATGCATCACTCCACAAATTATCTATTCCTTTATGCGCCGCCAAGGTGGGGTTTTCAAGTCGTGTTAAAAACGCCATACTTAAAAGCCGATGACACGCGCCCGGGGAAGCCTTGCATGGAAGACACACGGAATACACATACTGCTTTTTGCCTGCACAGC
This sequence comes from Bdellovibrionales bacterium, assembly GCA_034004625.1. Classification (GTDB taxonomy): domain Bacteria; phylum Pseudomonadota; class Alphaproteobacteria; order Micavibrionales; family UBA2020; genus UBA2020. The sequence continues at coordinate 1,413 of JAVEWI010000091.1, read as the reverse complement.
TACCGCCTTGACGGCAAGGGCGGCGGCGTGGCCTGTGACCTGCCCACGGCTTTGCAGGATAGCGAAAGCGCTATTTGGATACACCTGAATGGGCATAGCCCCGATACGCGCAAATTCCTGCGCGATACGCTGGGGCTTGACCCGCTGCTGGTCAAATCCATGCTGGCCGAAGAAACCCGCCCACGATTGGAAGAAGCAGAACACGGCACCTTGCTGATCCTGCGCGGCATCAACCACAATCCGGGGCCGGAGCCGGAAGATCTTGTCTCCATCCGCCTGTGGTTAAGCGACCATCGCGTCATTACCATCAGCCGCCGCAAGGCACGCGCCATTGCCGATCTGGACGACAGGCTGAAACAAAACCGCGGGCCGCGCAAAACGGGCGAATTTATTTCCATGCTCTGCATGTGCCTGAACGATGGGATTGAACCTGCACTCGGCGCGCTTGAAGAAAACATCGATACGCTCGAAGATGTTTCCGCCGACCGCCCGCCGCCGAATTTACGCGCAGACCTTGCCGCTATGCGCAAACAGGCGACTTTGTTCCGCCGTCATCTGTCGCCTTTACGTGATGTGGTCAGCCGTTTACAAAAAACCGACAAAGTATGGCTGTCCACTGGCGATAAATGGTCGCTGCATGACAGTCTTGACCGCCTGACGCGTTTTATCGAGGAACTCGACGTTTTGCGCGAACGCAGCCAGATTTTGCAGGACGAGATTTACAGCGCCCTGTCCGCACGCCTGAACCGCAACATTTATGTACTATCCGTCATTACCGTGATTTTCATGCCGCTGACATTTTTATCCGGCTTGCTTGGCATGAATGTAGAGGGGATCCCCGGCGCTACCCACCCGCATGCGTTTTTGATCGTCTGCGCCATTACCGCCATTATTGCCTTGATACAGCTGTTTATTTTCCGCCGCTTAAAATGGTTTTGACAGCTGCTATGGCTGATTTATCATGGAAAGAGGCATAAAGGATTTTTCCATGTCCGATCAACAATCCGGTAACCGTTTTTCCTTGCATATACTCCTGCTGGTCGGGCTCTTTCTTTCTGCTGCCAGCAGCTATGTCGCTTTTGTTATTTTACCCGAAGAATGGCCGGAACGCCCGCGCCAGCAAATCACCATGCAGGAACTGAGCGAAATTCATGCACGGCACCATGCCCCTGCAGCAGCAGCCACTATACCACCTGCCGAGTTTGGCTATACGCCGCCTGACTGGCGCGTGCTTATTCATACAGAAAACCACCGTGCAGGTGCAGCCGATATTGTGATCACAGCCACAGATCTGGACGACACCTTGTTGACGGCTGATGAATTCAGCGCGGCAATTGTCAGCCTGCCCGATGAAACACAAAAACTTCCTGTCAATTTCCACGAGGAAAAGCCCGGAGTCTATGCGCTCCGCGG
>JAVEWI010000090.1:0-6920 GCA_034004625.1 Bdellovibrionales bacterium | reverse complement strand
ATAGCACCGTCCAAGTTTTCTTGACCGGATCAACCATAAAAGCATCCAGCCGGATGTGATAGCTGCCGCGGGTTTAGGATTTCAGGCCATAGGTCTGGCTGGCGCAATGGCTGCCGAACAGGGGGCTCAACAGCTTGCGCGGTGTATCATCCGCGCTGCTGGGCAGAGGAGGCAATGGGTCGTTTTTATCCGCCATATTATCCGGTTTCCTGGGTTATCCGGTTTCCTGAGTCAGGTGCCTGCGGCAATAAATACCGCTGTCTTGTTTGGTTTTTGGAATAATCATTCGTAGCAGAATGGCAAGATCAGGTCAATTTCAGGCGCCAAACAGACCGATTATTGCGCCGCGCCGTACGCGTGCATACAAGACAGGCCTGTTTTCAAGGAGTTAACAAAATCTTTAAATTGATAAATTATGTTAACTATTTATGAAGGCTTTTAAGATAAAATATAATAAGATCAACAAGTTATTTGATTGTTGAGTCTGCAGTTTCTTAACGTTTCCGAGGGTTACGGATATGACCGACATAACAGACATTGTGACATCTTCTGCCGACATGTTGCCGGGCACGGAAAACAAAGTCTCGGTTATCACCGTCAATTTCAAAGACGGGGATGTGATCGGGCGTGCCCATCATGAAACCGCGGATGGCGCGGCGCAGGATAGCGAAGACGGCATCCCGCGTTTGTTGCGGCAACTGGCACGGCAGGCGCAAAAGGATAAAGTGAAATCCGTTATCGTACTGACGATTACCGAAGACGACCATGTCGATTGGGTGCATGTGGCGGAGAATGAACATCACATGGCCTTGGCGGCTTTGTGTCTTGATGATCTGAAAGACGATCTCAAGAGCCATATCTTCAGCAGTATGGAGGAAGAAGAAGCCTGACAAAAAGCGGGCAACGCTTTTTGTCGCAATCCTTAACCGTGCGGCTTGGGCTTGGCTTTGCGCATGTCGTTGAGATATTCAACCATGCGGCGGCCGATTTCACGCGGGCCGGTCAGGGCAAGATCTACGTTTTGTTCGTAGAAGTAATCCATTTCCTCGTCATTATGCGCGCGGACAAGGATTTTAAGATTGGGGTTGAGGATTTTGGCTTCTTCAACAATCCGGCGGGCGGCGAAGGGGTCTGAAATCGCCACGGCCAGTGCGCGTGCTTTGGATATGGCGGCTTCCTGTAATGTTTCGGGGTGGCTGGCATCGCCGGCAATGGCATTGACGCCGGCCTCGCGCAGGGTATCGACTTTTTCGCGGTTGCTGTCAATGACCACAAGGTCGATATGTGCTTCCTGCACATTCTGGCTGATATGTTTGCCCACCTTGCCATAGCCGACCAGCAAAACGGTATCGCGCAGGGATACTTTCTGGTTACGGCTCAGCTGCGACAGGTCGCTTTCGGGGCTGATGTTGAAAATGGAAGACAGCCGCGCGCTGCGCCCCGAATATTCGTACACGAAACGCGAAAACCGGAATGCCAGCGGGTTCAGCGCAATGGACAGCAAGGCACCGGCAAGGACAAGATCACGCCCGGCTTCCGGCAAAATGCCATAGGCAAGGCCAAGCCCGACAAGGATAAACGAAAATTCCCCGATCTGCGCCAGACTGGCCGAAACCAGCAGGCCGGTTTTCATCGGGTATTTGAAGAAGATGACAATCAGGAAAGCCGCCACCGATTTACCCACCATGATAATAAGGGCGGTCAGCAAAACATCCAGCGGCTGGGTGGTCAGGATTTTCGGGTCAAACAACATGCCGACCGCCACAAAGAACACAACGGCAAAGGCATCCTGAAACGGCAGGGCACGGTCGGCGGCTTCGTGGTTCAGGTCGGATTCACGGATCATCATCCCCGCAAAAAACGCGCCAAGGGCGAGCGAAATATCAAAAAGCTTGGATGCGGCAAAAGCCACGCCCAGCGCCGCCACAAAAACCGCGAGCGTAAAAAGCTCCCGCGAGCGTGTACGTGCAACCACGCCCAAAAGCCAAGGCAGGAAACGTTTGCCGCCAAATTGCATCACGCCGATAAAAACCGCGACTTTACCCAGCGCCGCCAGCAGGGACAGGAGAATGCTGCCCAATGTCGCGCCGCCGCTTTCCGCAGCGGCGGATGCGGCCAGCGCCGGCACCATGACCAGCGCCAGAACCATGGCAAGGTCTTCGACAATCAGCCAGCCAATGGCAATGCGCCCGTTCATGGATTGCAGCAGGTTGTGTTCTTCCAGCGCGCGGAGCAGCACCACGGTACTGGCGCAAGAAAGGGCAAGGCCGAACATCAGCCCGCTGTGAATGGGCCAATCCCATATGTAATGCGCTAGTAAGGTGCCCATCAAAATGGCGGCGCCCATTTGCACCACGGCGCCGGGCAGGGCTATTTTGCGGACTTCCAAAAGATCTTTGGTCGAAAAATGCAGGCCCACGCCAAACATCAACAGAACGATACCGATTTCGGATAGCTCTTCGGCAATTTTAATGTCGCCCACAAATCCCGGCGTATAGGGGCCGATAAAAATACCGGCCAGCAAATAACCGACAATAGGGGGGATGCGCAATTTGGAAGCAATAAGACCGAAAATAAACGCACAGCTAATGCCGGTTGCGAGTGTCGAGATCAACGGTAAGTCGTGACTGACAGCCATAAACGATTGTTTCCCTAAAGCGGCAAGATGCCGCAGGCCTGAATATACGGGTATAATCTGGCATATTGACCTGACCTATAAAAGCTAAACTTGAAACCCGCGATTTCAATCTCGCCAGTTTTTGATTTTCTGTGATAGTCTTTGTGCATCAAGGGAGAGGTGTATGACGGATACAGAAACGGCAGGGCAGGTACGCGCGGCAGAGATTATTAAAATCGCCATGCGCATACAGGATGATGCGGAAGCTGCGGATATGCTGGATGGCCAGTTAATGGCGGAAGAGGCGTTTCGCCACCCCGAAATGTACCTGATACTGGCCGAGGCTTTTTTTGCTGAAAAGCGTTTGTTGCCTGTTATGACTGTTTGGCGTTTATTTACAGAAACGCTCCGCGAACATGCCCATGATTATGCACAGGAACCACTGCAATATAACGAAGCCGTTTATGCCTTGCAGGGTTTTGTGGCGCTTTTCCAGAAGGACGAGGCGGCTTTTGCCCCCTTTGATCTCTTCTCGGATGCCATTAACGCCGCCATTGATGATTTTGACGAAGCCACCATTGGCGACCGCCCGGCGGAGCGTTTCCGCAAGGATAAATTATTAAACGGCGACCGTGCGCTGGAGTTCGGTGATGATCTGGCCGCGGCACAGTTCTATAAAGCCGCTGCGGAAGAAGATGGCAAGCCCGAAGGCTGGCTGCGTCTTTTGCAATTGCTGGCCGAAGTGGATCTGGGCCAAGCTTATGGTCTGGGCGCGGCGGAAGAAGCTTGCGACAAAGCAACAGCCGCAGGGCTCTGGTACGCGCGGGCTTATTATTTGCAGCGTCTGGCTTCGGTGGGTGAAGAAGACGCCGCAGGCGTTATTACCGGCGACCGCCGTGCCTTGATGGCCATGAATACGCGCGGATTCCTGGCTGATTTGGCTGACTACGCGGCGCCTTTGGGCATGGCGGCGGGGTTTTCAAAATATCTCGCCCCCACGGCGCGCCACGACAGTGTGGCAGGTATTTTCGCCCAGCCATCACCCGAAGATATTCTGGCGCGGCTGGGGGCGGTGTCGCAGGCCAATGCGGTTAAATCTGCCGTATCTGTATTTTTGCCGCAAGTGATGATAATGCGCCGTCAGGGCTGGATTGATGCAGCGGATATAGAAACATTGCCCCGTGCGCTGGATTTGTTCGAAGCCGTTTTGGCAGATGAAAATGCGCAGGTGCAGTCAACTGCGGCGCAGTCATCGCCCGTGGCAGGCGGTGTATTTGAAACGGAACAGCAGGTATTTCATGACATGGCGACCGAGATGAACGCGGTTGTTTCTGAAATTATCGCTGAAACCCGCCACTTTTTGGGCGCAGCCGTTTGATTTTTCGCTCATCCGGCACATATAAATGCCACCCGCAGGGCCAAAATTCTGCACGCCATCATTTATTTAAATAGGGGCAGAGAGCAAGATGCGTAAAAAAACAATGATGGGCCTTGGGGTCGCGGCGGTTCTGGTGGCCGGGGCTTACTATGGCATTTCGCATCTGCGCGCCGAAAAACCCGCACAAAAAGAAGCAGCCCTGACGCCCGTTTATGTGACGGCGGCAAAACAAGGGCGCGTTTATGACAGTGTCGAGGCGCTTGGCACGGCACATGCCACGGAATCCGTCTCTATTACAGCGAATGTATCCGATCTGCTGCGCGAAATCCGTTTTAGGGACGGGCAGCATGTGAAAAAAGACGAAGTCATCGCCGTTCTTGAACAGCGCGAACTGGCGGCGCAGCTGGCGGCAGCCCGCGCACGGCTGGAGCAGGAAAACCGCGAACTTGCCCGTCTGGAGGGCTTGTTGCGCGACAAGGCCGTGCCGCGTCAGGATTACGAACAGCGCCAGACATCGCTCGAAATCACCCGCCGCGAAGTCGAGGAAATGGAAGCCCGCATCGCATACCGTACCATCATGGCGCCGTTTGACGGTGTTGTTGGCGTGCGTATGATAAGCGTTGGCGCATTGGTGCAGCCGGGGCAGGTGATTACAACGCTGGATGACATCAGCAGCATCAAGCTGGATTTCACCGTGCCGTCCACTTTTCTGGCTTCCTTGACGGTGGGCAGTTCTGTTGAAGCGGAGGCGGAAGCATTGCCGGGCCGTATTTTTCGCGGGCAGATTGAAAGCGTCAGTACACGTATTGATCCTGTGACCCGTTCTGTTCTGGCCCGTGCCGTATTGCCCAATCCGGATGGACAGTTGAAGCCCGGTTTGCTTTTGCGCGTGCGTTTGATTAAATCCGAGCGCGAAGGCATTATCCTGCCCGAAGAAAGCCTGACCCAGCGCCAGCAAAATCATTACGTCATGGTTGTGAATAGCGCAGAGGGGCAACAAACCGCCGGCGTGGTCGAAGAACGTCAAGTCAGCGTCGGCGCACGTTTGCCGGGGCGTGTTGAAATTACCCGCGGGCTGGATGCGGGGGAACGTGTGATTGTGCGCGGATTGAACCGCGTGCGTAACGGCCAGACAGTTGCGATTGCGCATGAAGTGCAGGGCGTGCCGGCATGGGGCGAAGAAGAAACTGTACCGCAGGAAAATTTTCAGGAAAGCCCGCAGGCCTCTCCCGAACCTGCCCGGGCCGGGGAGCCTTAATCCATGTTGATTTCGGATATTTCCGTCCGCCGGCCGGTCTTTGCCAGCGTGCTGAGCATGCTTTTGGTTGCGTTTGGTCTTTTGTGTTTTGACCGTCTGCCTTTGCGCGAATATCCGGCGATTGATCCGCCGGTTGTTTCCATCCGCACCAATTACGCGGGGGCGGCGGCGAATGTGGTGGAAACCCGCATTACCGAAGTCATCGAAAAACGCATCGCCGGTATCGAAGGCGTGCGCAATATCACATCCCAAAGCCAGGACGGCACATCGCGCATTACGGTGCAATTCGACGTGAACCGCGACATTGACGCCGCGGCGAATGACATCCGCGACCGCGTTTCCGGCGTGCTCGACAGCCTGCCGGACGAAGCCGACCCGCCGGATATTCAAAAAGCGGATTCCGACGACGACGTTATCATGTGGCTCAACCTGCAGGGCGAGGGGATGAGCATTATCGACCTGACAGATTACGCACGGCGTTATCTGGAAGACCGCTTTTCATCCCTTGACGGCGTGGCGCGTGTGCAAATTGGCGGGGCGCGGGATATTTCCATGCGTATCTGGATTGACCGTGTCAAGCTGGCGGCGCGCAGACTGACGGTGGAAGACATTGAATCTGCCCTGCGCAGCGAAAACGTGGAATTGCCCGCGGGCAGCATTGAATCGCTTAACCGCGATTTTACCTTGCGCGTGCAGCGCGGGTACAGCACGCCGGAAGATTTCAGCGCGCTGGTATTGTCGCGCGGCAGCGATGGTGGACATCTGGTGCGTCTGGGCGACGTTGCGCGGGTCGAAATCGGCGCGGAAGAAGAACGCGGCACCCTGCGCGGCAATGGCGTCCCCATGGTGGGGATCGGGATTATCAAACAATCCAAAGCCAATACGCTGGACGTTGCCCGCGTGGCAAAGGCCGAAATGGCAGCGGTGAACCAGGGCTTGCCGGGCAATATGCGTCTGGCGCAAAGCTATGACAGCAGCGTTTTTATCGAAAGCGCTGTGCATGAAGTTTACGTGACCATCATCATCACGATCATTCTGGTCAGTATGGTCATGTATGTCTTTCTGGGCAGCTGGCGCGTGACGTTGATCCCGTTTCTGGCGGTGCCAGCGTCCTTGATCGGTACATGTATTGTTTTGTATATGATGGATTATACCATCAATCTGTTGACGCTTTTGTCCATTATCCTTGCTATCGGTCTTGTGATTGACGATGCGATCATTGTGGTTGAAAACGCTTACCGCCGTGTGGAAATGGGCGAGCCCGGCCTTGTCGCGGCCTATCGTGGCACGCGTCAGGTAGGTTTTGCCGTGATTGCGACCACCATTGTGCTGGTGGCGGTTTTCCTGCCCATCACGCTGTTGGAAGGTGACGTGGGGCGGCTGTTTTCGGAATTTGCCGTGGCCATGGCTGCGGCGATTATTCTGTCGTCATTTGTGGCGCTGACCTTGTCGCCCATGATGTGTTCCAAAATCCTCGCGCGGACAAAAGAAAAAAGCCGTTTCAACAAAGCCGTTGATGAAGTCTTTGAAAAAAGTAAAATCGCCTATCTGCGCCTGCTGGCTGCATTGGTTGATCGTACTTTTGCCGGCGTTGTTACCATGGTTCTTGTTTTGGGCGGCTCTGTGTGGCTGTTTACGCAAATACCGTCCGAATTTTCGCCGCGTGA
>JAVEWI010000089.1:0-6922 GCA_034004625.1 Bdellovibrionales bacterium | reverse complement strand
GAAGCAACCGGCCTGTTCGCCCTGCTGATCGCTCTGATCGTACTGCTGGGCTAATCAAGAGACCGAGAGGGATTAAAGTCATGGCCACACGCCGTCCGCTGTTCAAAACATCCACCCTTGCCACGCTGGCGCTGGCTACCCTGCTGTTTGCAGGATTGCCCGCCGCACCGTCATGGGCGGAAGAGAACGCGGCCGGTGTGTCTGCCGGATTTGAAGACGCGCATGCCGCGGTTGAAGATCACGCAGACGCGTTGATCGAACATGCCGCGCATGCCGAAGACCATATCGAACATCACATCGCCGTTTCCAATACCCCGCTTGCGGAAGCAACGGAAGAGGCTTTCGATATTCATCCGGTAACCCATGAAGCAGCAGAAACCGAAAAGAAATCGGGTCTGCCGCAACTTGATCCCTCCACCTACCCCAGCCAGATTTTCTGGCTGCTGGTTTCTTTTGTTCTGCTCTATACGCTGATGTCCCGCGTGGCGCTGCCCCGTGTGACAGAGGTTTTGGACATGCGCCAAACCCAGCGCGACAACAACCTGAACCGCGCCGAACACCTTCAGGAAGATGCCGAAAAAATCCGCCAGACGCTGGATGCCGCCATGGCGACAGCACAGGCGGAAGCACAGGCAACCGTTGCCGCGCGTGAACAGGAAAACGCCAAAAAGATGACGGCTGAAAACGCCCGTTTCCTGGAACATGCCCGTAACCGCATTGCCAGCGCGGAACAAAACATTGCGAAGGCGAAAGAAGAAGCCCTGCAATCTCTGGCAGATATTTCCGCCGAAGTTGCGGCAGATATCGTCCAGAAAGTTTCCGGCGCTGCCGCCAACAAAAACGACGCCAAAAAAGTCGTCCTTAACCTGATGCAGAAAGGGTAACGCCATGGCTGCCGAACACACCGGTCTTTTGGCTGACAGCAATTTCTGGGTTCTGCTTGCCGCAGCGGCTTTTGCCGTCATCGCATGGAAAAAAGGCCGCAAGCCCATCATTGACATGCTGGATGCCCGCACAGAGCGTATCCGGAGCGAACTGGAAGAAGCAGAACGTCTGCGCATCGAAGCGCAGGATCTGCTGTCCGAAACCCAGAAAAAGCACCGCGACGCCCTGCAAACCGCGCAGAAAATCATCGACAATGCCAAGAAAAACGCCGAAGCACTGGAAGCTGACGCCCACAAGCGCCTGGAAGAAAGCCTTAAGCGCCGCGAAGAACAGCTGATCGACCGCATTCAGCGTGCGGAAGCCGCAGCTGTGCAGGAACTGCGCGATCAAGCCGCCGACATTGCCGCGCGTGCTGCCGAAATCATGCTGGAAGACGCACTCGACAAACGTGGCGTCAAACTGGTGGACGAAGCGATCGAAGACCTGCCCGCACGTCTCCGTGCCTAAAGGCAGCTACAAACCCATATAAAAAAAATCCCGGTAAAAACCGGGATTTTTTTTTATAGCTGAGATTTATTCTCCCTTTATCTGCGCAAAAAACTCTATCCTATTTTCGGCGCAGCCGGTCTGGCTTTGATAGCAGGCGCTTCTACTGCTGCCTGTACAGGGCGTGCTCCCGTTATTGCCGGATTGTTTTTAGCCGGCTTCACCACCGATGCAACCGCCATGGACGTATATTTTGACGCGCCCGCAGCCGCAGGTGCCGTAAGGGCCGCGGTATATCTGGAGATACCGGATACCTCTTGACTGGTACCCTGCTCCGGCTTGGCATTCTCCGCACCTTCGGGTAAAAACTTGCTCTGATACAAAGCATGCCGAATAGCAAGCGCGCCCGCCTGCCCGGCGTTCCATGTTTTTTGCCTGTAATAAGGATCATCCAGCGGACGCCCATTTGGCAAATCCAGATAGTTTACTTTGGACAACGTACCCAGCTTGCGTATATCTTCAGCGCCCAAATAGGCTAGCGGCGGCGCCGCTTTCTTCTCCTGATGAAGAAGCCACGAGACGCCTTGCCACGAAGTCACACCTTGCCATGTATAACTTTCGGATATTTTCGCGCCGGATGAAAAACGCGCTTCATGCCATGCATCAAAAGCAGCGCGTTTTGCCTCTCCGTTTTCCACGGCCTGCGGGTTTTTGGCAATAGCCTCCTCATAGGCTTGGACAAAAAACTGCGGGTTTGTACGCCTCTTGTTTTCTTCCAGCCAGGCATCACTATGCCCTGCCTTATGCAATTTATAGGCAATATCCATTTCCGTTGCCTTGGCATCGGCTTCTATCGCGGCGTTATACCAAACAGCCTCGATAGGAGAGATTATTTTTTGCTTCGAGATATCCAGCAGCCCTGCCGTTGACTGACGCAAATGTTGCAATTCGTGAATAAAAAAAGAAACCAGACGCCCGTGATTGGAATAAGCGGGCAAGATAATCTCTTTCGGCGTTTTGGAAAAATTTCCATGGCCGTCTATTCTCTCGTCCGACACCAAAACAGCGCCGTTATAATTGATCGCATTCCGCATGCTTACGGGGATACCGCTTTCGCGCAGGTTATCGACAAGAACCTTGCCTTCCGGCACAGATTCAATCGTTTTAAGTGCGCGGTCGATGCGCAGTTTTTCAACAAGCGGAATAGCCGTGACCAGAGATGATGGATTTTCCAGTGTAATTGTCACCTGATTCAAGGACAGGTCAACTTCGTTCACTGCACGTTTTACACCGCGCTTGAAATAGTCAACAACCTTCTGCAGCGCATGCGGCTCAGGCATATTCATGTAATACTCAGGAGAAATTTCCTGCACAGCTTCGGCCAATCGCGGGGATTGCCCGTTACTGGTATCGACAAGCGGGGGAATATTCGGACGTTCCTGAACCATCTTTACCCGGTTAATGAATTCAAAAAATATGGCCTGACTTTTAAATGTCAGACCATATTAGCATATTTTACACCTCAAGCCAGCGGGAGTGAGGTTATCCAGCTGAAATCATTAAAAACTGCCCCCATCAAACCCGCCGCCGGAGAAACTGTCAGATACAGAAACCGAAATATCCGGCACGGAAATATCGGGTACGCTGATCGCAATATCGGGCACAGAAATATTGTCGAGGTTGCCGATATTCACATTATCAATCGCGGCGCTGTTGAAACTATCGCCGATATTGGCGGGTACGGATACATCCGGCACGGCAGTGTGCTGAATATCGCTCATCATAATAACCGCCATGAAAAACACGGGGTCCATGCCGCCCACAGGCGCGGCAGCGCCGGATGCAGCCGAAGACGTTGCCGCTGGTTTATAATCGCGCACCGCGGCGCTGGTCTGGCGCATCTGCACGGCCTGCGTTTTCACGCTTGCCTGCATGGTGCCAAAATTGGTTTTGATACCGTTCAGGTCGATGGTGATTTTCGTGCTGCCCGAACTGCTGGCTGCGCGGCGCAATTTGGACATATGTTTGTCCAGCTTGCCGCCGGCATCCTGCACCGTTTGTTTGGTTTTTTGCGCACCGCCCAAAATTTTGCGCAGGTTTTCCAGCTTGGCGCGTTGTTCCACCGCGAATACAGGGAAAGCACCGCCCAGTTTATGCGCCACCTTGTTCATAAAACCGATATCGTCAAAAGATTTCACGATTTCTTTTTTAAGATTTTCACGCAAAGCATAATCACCAATGACCTGCGCCGCCGTGCTGCGCGTTTCTTGCAATTGTTTTTCGGTTTTTTGGGCTTTATCCGTTACATCGGCGCTTTGTTCTTTTGCGCTGCGCAGGGTGTTTTTTTGCTCTTCGCGGCTGGATTGCAGCGCAGGAATATCGTGCCCCGCAGCCTCCGCGGATTTAATCAGCGCGCGGCCCGAACGGTAATGCCCGTCAAACATCCATGACCAGACATGGGAAATGCCTTTTTTGGACGAAAAGTAATCAATATCGCCCGCGGCTAATTGTGGCTTGCCACTGGCGCGTGCGGAGAAGTTAAAATCATCCACACCGGACAGGGTGCGGTTTATCTGTCTCAACGTATCCGAAACTTGCGTTATTGCCGCATCCGCCGCCTGCGCCTGCCCGTTCAGTTTTTGCAATTGGTCGCGCAACTGGCTTTCACTGCCCTGCGTCGTGACCAGACCGTTCAGGCGGATTTCCGCTTTGCGCGATGCCTCGGCCGCGTCTTTATATTCCTGTTCGAAATCGCGGCCTTTGCCTGCGATGGCTGACAGCATTTTCAACATGTCGCTGTTCATGGGGCGCACCTGCGCCGATGCAAATTTATCAATCGCGCGGTTATATAAATCCTCTACCGTGCCGATGTCGGATTGCGCCTGTGCAATTGTTTTGTCGATTTCACGCAGGGTTTCGGCATTGCCGCCAAGGATTTCCTCAAAGGTGTTCTTCACATCCCGTACACTATGCCTGTCCATCAGACACCATCCTTTCCTGCGCTCTTTTTTGATACAGGGGCATAGTAACCGCGCGCCTGTTATCCGTCAAACCCATAGCGCACTTTATGAAAATTTTTAAGGGTTTTCAAATAATTGCATGCGGCACCGCACAAGAGTCGGTTTTTAAAAACAGCAATTTGCCCCATGCAAAGCACCCGCGAAACGGGTAAATTGAAATCCATCTTCAGACGTTGTCAAAAGGGAACACGATGCAAAACGCCGTCCAGCCTCTGCCGCCATCGCAAAAAGAAACCGCAGCCGCACTGTCCGCTTTGCCCCTGCCCGCTTTACCCCTGAACGATGCATATCATCTGGACGAAAATATATCGGTTGCCGAACATCTGGCGCTGATCCCTCTCGACGATGCCGCCACGCTGCGCGTCAAAGGCAAAGCCCGCCAATTGATCCAGACCGTGCGCGACAACCGCCGCCGTTTTGGCGGGATTGACCGTTTCCTCAACGAATTTGGCCTGAGCACGCGCGAAGGCATCGCCCTGATGTGTCTGGCCGAAGCCTTGCTGCGTATTCCAGACAGCGAAACGGCGGATAAAATGATCCGCGATAAAATCGGCGGCGCGGAATGGGACAAACATCTGGGCAAGGCAGACAGCCTTTTCGTCAATGCATCCACCTGGGCGCTGATGTTGACCGGTAAAGTCATTGCGGATGTGGAGGAGGAAAAATCATCCTCCGTCTCCGCCATCGCGGGTAAACTGGTATCGCGCATGGGCGAACCCGTGGTGCGTCAAGCCATGTTGCATGCCATGAAAATCATGGGACAGCAATTTGTGATGGGCCGCACGATTGGCGAAGCCCTGATCCGCGCCGAAGATGCCGAAAAAACCGGATCGCGCCATTCATACGACATGCTGGGCGAAGGCGCGCGTACGAAAGCGGATGCGGAGCGTTATTTCAACGCCTATGACAGCGCCATCCACGCGATTGGCAAAGCAGCTGCAGGCCGCGGCTGCATCGAATCCCCCGGTATCTCCGTCAAACTTTCCGCCATTCACCCGCGGTATGAATACGCCAAACGCGAAACCTGCGTGCCGGAGCTGACTGAAAAATTATTACAGCTGGCACAAAAATGCGCGCAATACGACATCGGCCTGACCGTCGATGCGGAAGAAGCGCACAGGCTTGAAATCTCGCTTGAAATCATCGGCGCTGTTTTGCGCCACCCGTCGCTGAAAAACTGGAAAGGCTTCGGCCTTGCCATTCAGGCCTATCAAAAACGCTGCACCCGCGTCATCGACATTCTGGCCGCCCTGTGCGCAGAAACCGGGCAACGCATGATGGTGCGTCTGGTCAAGGGCGCGTATTGGGACAGCGAAGTCAAATACGCACAGGTAAACGGCCTGCCCGGATACCCCGTTTTCACGCGCAAAAGCGCAACGGATGTTTCATACATCGCCAATGCGGCAAAATTATTGGCGCGGCGCGATGTATTTTACCCGATGTTCGCCACGCATAACGCCTATACCGTTGCCGCCATCATGGAAATTGCGGGCGCGGATCAAACCGGTTTCGAATTCCAACGCCTGCACGGCATGGGCGAGCCGCTGTATCATCAAATTGTCGGCCGAGGCGAAGGCAAATATCCCTGCCGCGTTTATGCCCCCGTGGGCAGCCATCAGGATTTGCTGCCCTATCTGGTGCGCCGCCTGCTGGAAAACGGCGCCAATACCAATTTCGTTAACCGCCTGCAAAACGACGCCGTACCGATTGATGAAATGTTGCAAGACCCCGCCGCACATCTGCGCGCGCAGGCCAGCAAACCGCATCCCAAAATCGCCCTGCCCGCCGATGTTTTTGGCGCGGAACGTCAAAATTCAAAAGGCATCGAATTCGCCAATGCCGCCGTCAGCGATAAAATGCTGGCGGATATCGCAGCCCATGCGGCAAAAACATGGACCGCCACATCCATCATCGGCGGCGACAAACGCAAAGGCGCGGCCAAAGATTGCTTCGACCCCGCCGATAACGCACGCAAAATTGGCAGCGTCATTTTTGCATCCAAAGAAGACTGCGCCCTTGCCCTGCACGGCACGCATGAAGCATTTACCGCTTGGAATGCAACCCCCGTGGATGCACGCGCAGATGCACTCGTCCGCATGGCGGATTTGATGGAAGAAAACATGGCAGAGCTGATGGCGCTTTGCGTGCGTGAAGCCGGCAAGACTTTGCCCGACGCCATTGCCGAAATCCGCGAAGCCGTCGATTTCTGCCGTTATTACGCAGCCGAGGGACGCAAGCATTTTACCCCCACCGCTTTGCCCGGCCCGACAGGCGAAAGCAATACATTGCAAATGGAAGGCCGCGGCGTTTTCCTGTGCATCAGCCCGTGGAATTTCCCGCTGGCGATTTTTATCGGGCAGATTTCCGCCGCATTGATGGCGGGCAATACCGTTATTGCCAAACCGGCCGAACAAACATGCCTGATCGCCGCGCGTGCGGTTGAATTGCTGCATCAGGCAGGCATCCCCAAAAACGCCCTGTGTTTCCTGCCCGCCAGCGGCGAGATGACCGGACAATATCTGGTGCCCGAC
>JAVEWI010000088.1:0-6943 GCA_034004625.1 Bdellovibrionales bacterium | reverse complement strand
CAGAAGTTTTTCCAGCAAATGCCGTCCCAGCGGCGATTGTAATTCGGCCAGACTCATGACCTCGTCCACCCCCGCCCTCATAAAAGCGCGGCGGCTGTCCTCGTCATGGTCTTCGTCCAGCAGAACCTGTGTATGTCCGGCAAAAAGCGCGGTGATTTTTTCCAGCTCCCCCTGCGGCAAGGGGGGCGTATTGTTTATAAAAACAATATCTGGTTCGGGCGCGTCAAGGCTCAGGCCTTCGAATCCCGCGCTGGTAAATTTTGGCGAATAGCCTTCGATTTTGTTTTGCATAATTTTTTCAAGCGCCACCTGCGTATCGCCGGACGCCGAAATAACCAGACTGTTCAGGATTTTGCCCATCCCCGCGTATTCTCCCCCAAGGCCGATTATAGCCGCTTCACAGTATGGAGAAAACGGGTTAAAAACCTGTTTCGATGTTGACTATATATTCACCAAGATTCTTGCGGGTTTTCCCTGCAAACTGCTTGACATAGTGAGTTTTACGGGTATATTGCGACATCTCGGATGGAATCTGGGCGCGGTATCGTGCCTTATCCCTTCGCACGAATTTACAACAAACACTTGAAATGAAACGGTTATAGTTATGTACGCAGTCATCAAAACCGGTGGTAAACAATACCGCGTCCAAAAAGACGATATTATCGAAGTCGAACTGCTTGATGCAGAAATCGGCGCTTCCGTCACCCTGGACGAAGTCCTGCTGGTTGGCAGCGAAGGCAAATCGAAAATCGGCGCGCCCGTTGTTTCTGGCGCTTCTGTTACAGCCAATGTGCTGAACCAGAAAAAAGGCGATAAAATTATCGTCTTCAAAAAGAAGCGTCGCCAGAACTACCGCCGCAAAAACGGTCATCGCCAGCACATTACTGTGCTGAAGATCACCGATATCAAAGGTTAATTAGCAACATATACGTACCGCGAAGCGCCCTGTGCCCGCGGAGAGTTTACAAGGAGTAATACGTCATGGCTCAGAAGAAAGCCGGTGGTAGTAGCAAAAACGGTCGCGACTCAGCTGGCCAGCGACTTGGCGTGAAGCGCTATGGTGACCAATTCGTTCTCGCAGGTAACATTCTGGTTCGCCAGCGCGGTACCGAATTCCATGCGGGCAAATTTGTTGGTATTGGCCGTGACCATACCCTGTTTGCAAAACGCGACGGTCTGGTAAAATTCCACAGCGGTCTGAAAGGCCGCCGCTATGTATCGATCGTTCCGATCGACATGGAAGACGCTGCTTAATTCCGGCGTCGGATCACAATTACAAAAGCCGGGGAAAAACCTTCCCCGGTTTTTTGTTAGGCACATATCATGAAATTCCTCGACGAAGCGAAAATCTATCTTGAAAGCGGCAAAGGCGGTGCTGGCTGCGTTGCGTTTCGCCGTGAAAAATACATCGATATGGGCGGCCCCGATGGCGGCAATGGCGGACGCGGCGGACATATTTATTTCGAAGTTGTCCAGAACCTGAACACGCTGATCGATTTCCGCTATACCCAGCATTTCCGCGCCGGCGTGGGCGACCATGGCCGTGGGCGCAATATGACCGGCGGCGATGGCAAAGACCTCGTCATCCGCGTGCCTGTCGGCACCGTCATTCTGGACGAAGACAAAGAAACCGTTTTGATGGATTTCGTCACGCCGGGTCAACGCGTCTTGTTCCTGCGCGGCGGCGATGGCGGTTTTGGTAATGCCCATTACAAAACAGCCGTCAACCGCGCCCCGCGCAAATTTTCGCCCGGCTGGCCCGGCGAAGAGCGCGCTGTATGGCTGCGCCTGAAACTGATTGCCGATGCCGGTATTATCGGCCTGCCCAATGCGGGTAAATCCACGTTTTTATCGGTCACATCCCGCGCGCGGCCCAAAATTGCCGATTATCCTTTCACCACCCTCGCCCCCAATCTGGGCGTTGTCAGCAGCCACAATAACGAATTCGTGATTGCGGATATCCCCGGCCTGATCGAAGGCGCGCATGAAGGCCACGGCCTTGGCACGCGTTTTTTGGGTCACGTGGAACGTACGCAGGTTTTGCTGCATGTCATTGACGCGACGCAGGACGATATTGTCGGTGCGTATAAAACCATTCGCGCCGAACTGAAAGCCTATGGCCAGGGCCTCGCGAAAAAACCCGAAGTGATCGTGCTGAATAAATCAGACGCGCTGGGCGAAGAACTGGCCGAAGACCAACGCCAGATATTGGCCAAAGCCATCCGCAAAAAAGTCTATACCATGTCCGCCGCCACGCATCAGGGCACGGAAGATGTACTGTCTCTGGTCTGGGATCACATCGTCAAAGGCCGCGAAAAAGAAGCTAAAGAAGCCGCTGGCCCCGAACATGACGGCTATATCGCACCGCTGCCCGAGACAAGACCAGCCCCGACCGATATGGTTTTTGACGAAGAATAATCGCCCGTTTTATAAACGCAGCAGTCCCGACATCAACATAAACTCACATGCCGGCAGGTTTGAATACTTTGCCGGCGCACCATGTTTTTACTGTCATTCACGGTATAAAGCGGCACGGATTTTTGAATATCCGACCGCATCGCCTGCCATCCGGCGACTGCCGGATAATGTGTTTCCGTGGGGATATACGTCGTAATCGGCGTATTGCCGGACATGACCGTCATCGGGATCATGACCATGACGGTACTGCACATGCCGTGGTTGTTAAAACACGCCTGCCGCGATGAATAAGATAGCGCTGTACCAAGAGATTCTGCAACGTCTATGGCGTTTTTGCGTGATTCTTCGCAGACCGCGGCGCCGTATCCATCCCGTTTGCATTCGGCCACACTGTTGAAAACAACGCTGGCCGAACGGTCTATCTCTTTTATCAATGAGTCCAGTTCGTTGCTGTTTTTATGCGCGACATAAACGAAGGGAGAAAGCAAAGCGCCAATCCCCAAAACCGTAACCCCCATTATCTTGCTGAAGCTGGCCAGATCGCTGCCGCTTGTCACCCAATCCCCGAACGCGTCAAATGCCTTGCCAATCCCCATTTGCCCTATCCCTTTCCGTCATTTGGATGAAAGCATTATACTCCGGATGTTAATTTTATGAAAATTAAATCCAATTTTAATATAAAAACCAGATAGATAAATCAAGGCTCCAGCATCCGGTCTATGCCGTAAACATAAAAATAAAACGCGCCGCCGATAATCAAAACCGCCATAACAATCGACACCACCATGCGCGCGGGGGATATTTTTTGCCTCCGCATTTTCATGCTGCGCAAACGGATATAAAGCGACACACCCGTCACGAAGACCGCCGCCATCACCATAGCTGCCGTTTTCAAATCGCCGTCCGTGAAATGCCAGACAGCTGCACAAAGCGCCATTAACACTGCAGCGAAGATAATTCTATGCAGCGGGCCTTTTGCCTTGCCTCGCACATGCAGATCCGTTGGGCTATCCGGCGCGGTGCTGTCATCCCTATTCGTAAAAAAATCATCCGGAGCCATGCGCCAAATTCCTTACAACCGCTGCAAAATAAAATCGATTTCTTTGAATTTCAAAAACAGCATACAAGCCGCGCAGAGGAAAACCAGAATATAAATCGCGGCAAAGACAAGCTCTGCCCGGCTGGGCGGTTTTCCTCTCCGGCTTTTGATATTACCCGCCGCCAAAGCAGCCGCGCCCATACATCCGCCAAGCCAGAATTGGATCGCCATCCACGCAACGCCCATGCGGCCAAGCCAGAAAGCCACCGCAATCGCCAGAACAAGACAAACAGGTTTCCACAAGTTTGCCCTGAATGCCTGTTTTTCCTGCATCGCTGCCGTGTGGTGATGAACTGCGCGTAATCGTCTCTCACCGTCTGTTTCTGTTAAATAAAAAGGGTCTTTGTCTGACTGCATATGGATAATCACGCCACGCTGTTTTTTATCATGATATATGATTTTTTACCTTTGATGTTTTATAATCCGGCTTCGTCAAAACCGGCGGCTTGAAGCTGGAAAAGAACACAAGGAAGATACACAATGCTGAGAACCGAAAACGCCCCGCAAACCAAATTCCTCAAAGACTACGCAAAGCCGGATTTCAGCATCGAACATATCGACCTGACCTTTGACATTCATGCGGGCAAAACAACCGTCACCGCCAAAACGGTTTTCACGCGTGACAATGCCGCCGCGTCCGCAATCACCCTTGACGGGCAAAACCTCGCCTTGCAGTCCGTTTCGCTGAACGGCGAAAAACTGGATACCAACCGTTTCACCGCCGACGAAAACACATTGACCGTGCATGACGTGCCGGATCATTTCACACTGGAAATCGTCAACACCATCGCACCCGAAGAAAACACCGCGCTCGAAGGGCTTTATTTCTCCGGCGGTAATTATTGCACGCAGTGCGAGCCGGAAGGTTTCCGCAAAATCACCTATTACCTTGACCGCAGCGACGTGATGACAAAATACACCACGCGCATTATTGCGGATAAAAAAACCTGCCCCGTTTTACTGTCGAACGGCAATTGCATTGAAACGGGCGATATGGATGGCGGACGCCATTTTGCGGTATGGCAAGACCCGTTTATCAAACCCAGCTATCTTTTCGCGCTGGTCGCCGGCAATCTGGCGCATATCCACGATACGTTTACAACCATGAGCGGCCGCACGGTTGATCTTTACATCTACGTCAACCACGGCAACGAAGACAAATGCGCCCATGCCATGAAGGCATTAAAAGATTCCATGAAATGGGACGAAGAAAAATACGGCCGTGAATACGACCTGGATATTTTCAACATTGTCGCCGTGAATGATTTCAATTTCGGCGCGATGGAAAACAAGAGCTTGAACATCTTCAACTCCAAACTCGTCCTCGCCAAACCGGAAACCGCGACAGATGCGGATTACGGCGCGATTGAAAGCGTTGTGGCGCATGAATATTTTCACAACTGGACCGGCAACCGCATTACCTGCCGCGACTGGTTCCAGCTAAGCCTCAAAGAAGGCCTGACCGTTTTCCGCGACCAGACTTTCTCCGGCGATATGCACAGCCACGCCGTGCAGCGCATTGACGACGTGGAACAGCTGCGCAACCTGCAATTCCCCGAAGATGCCAGCCCCATGGCGCATCCCATCCGCCCCGATAATTATATCGAGATCAATAATTTCTATACCCCCACCGTGTATGAAAAAGGCGCGGAAGTCATCCGCATGATCCACACCCTGCTGGGCGCGGAAAATTACCGCAAAGGCACGGATTTGTATTTCGAACGCCACGACGGACAAGCCGTCACCTGTGACGATTTCGTGCAGTGCATGCAGGACGCATCGGGTATCGACCTGACCCAATTCAAATTGTGGTATGTGCAGGCCGGCACGCCGGTTTTGACCGTGACCAGCCATTACGATGACGCGGCAAAAAAATTCCACCTGACCATTCGCCAGGACACACCGGACACCCCCGGCCAGACGCATAAAAAACCCATGCATATCCCCGTGTCTGTCGGGCTTTTGGGCAAAAACGGCAAAGATATTCTGGATGGCGGCACACGCATTTTGCATCTGGTCGAAAAAGAACAGACGTTTGTTTTTGACGGCATCGCGGAAAAACCCGTGCCGTCTATCCTGCGCGGTTTTTCGGCGCCGGTGAAACTCAAAACCGATTTGTCGGACGCCGATCTTTTGTTCCTCATGGCGCATGACAGCGACGGTTTCAACCGCTGGGATTCCGGCCAGACGTATTTGCAACGTTTGATCCTCTCCCTCGCCGCGGGCGGCGACAAAAAAATGCCGCAGGAATGCCTTGATGCCTTTGGCGCGCTGCTGCGCGATAAAACGGCTGACCGCGCTTTGCTGGCCAAGGCTTTGGCTTTGCCGTCCGAAACCTATCTGGCGCAATTGATGGATGTTGTGGATGTGGACGGGCTTTACGAAGCGCGCCAGTTCATCGCCCGCGAAATCGGCAAAACATATATGGCAGACCTGCTGGCGCTTTATGCCGATAACGAAGACAAAGGCGCCTATAGCCCCGATGCCCTGTCGGTTGGCAAACGCCGTATCAAAACCGCTGCCCTGCGTTTTATCCAGGCAGCGGACGAAACGGCGGCAGTCAAATTGGCGGCGGCGCAATACGCATCCGCCACCAATATGACGGATAAAATCGCCGCGCTTGCCGTCCTCACCGATACCGACACGCCGGAGCGTGCCGCAGCCTTTGCCGATTTTTACGCGGCGTGGAAGAACGAGCCGCTGGTTCTGGACAAATGGTTCACCATGCAGGCCGTGGCAGACCGCGCATCGACCGTCGAAGACGTAGGCGTCCTGACGTCGCACCCCGACTTTACCTATAAAAACCCCAACCGCCTGCGCGCGCTGATGGGCGGTTTTGCCATGAACAACCAAAAATCATTCCACCGCAAAGACGGCGCGGGTTACCGTCTGCTGGCCGATACCATCATCAAGGTCAATGGAATCAACCCCTCTACCGCCGCGCGGCTGGTCGGGCCCCTGCGTAACTGGCGCCGTTATGACGCCGCACGCAAGGTCTTGATGGAAAATGAACTTAAGCGCATACTGGCAGAGAAAGACATCTCCAACGATGTCTATGAAATCGTTTCCAAGAGCCTCAGCTGAAGGGTTTTAAATGACCACCGAGACACCTCAGGGCACCAAATGCCCGATCTGCCTTAAACCCTTCGTTGCCTTCCCTATGGGGGAGAAGAACGATTATGCGCTGGCTGCATGCAATAACTGCGGTTCGGTCATGGTCACCCCCTGGATGACCGATGAAAAACGTGAACAGTATTTTGGCGAAATCGAACCCCAAATCACCCATACCCCCAATCCGGATGGTGACGTTGCAGTGCGTAAAAAATGCATCCTGCGCGTGATGAAAGAGCCCGCGGGCAAACGCTTCCTCGACCCGTTCTGCCAACAAGGATATAGCGTCATGGCGGCGAAATCGCTGGGCATGAG
>JAVEWI010000087.1:0-6964 GCA_034004625.1 Bdellovibrionales bacterium | reverse complement strand
TGCTCTTCCGATCTTGCAGCAACGCTTCACCCAGATGCTTGGCACGCAAGGGGTCATCCAGACGTACACGCTGCAAAAATTCGGGCGCGAAACTCGGGATACCGGTTGCGTGGAGGGTTTCGCCTTCGGTCAAGGTATCGCCAATGCGCAG
Organism: Bdellovibrionales bacterium; assembly: GCA_034004625.1. Classification (GTDB taxonomy): domain Bacteria; phylum Pseudomonadota; class Alphaproteobacteria; order Micavibrionales; family UBA2020; genus UBA2020. Next base: position 6,813 of record JAVEWI010000087.1, on the reverse strand, counting down.
GTTGCCGTGGTTCGGGATACCGATGATATCGCCTGCAAAAGCATCCTCCGCCACGTCACGTTCCTGCGCAAAAAAGATCAGCGGATTGTGAACCGTAATCGCCTTGCCGCTGCGGATATGTTGCAATTTCATGCCACGTTTGAAATGGCCCGATGAAAGACGCGTAAAGGCAATACGGTCGCGGTGTTTCGGATCCATATTCGCCTGAATTTTGAAAACGAAACCGGTGACTTTTTTTTCGGTCGGGTCGATCAATCGCTCTGCCGTAGGCTGCGGACGCGGCGGCGGCGCCAGATCACGCAAACCGCCCAGCATTTCGCGCACGCCGAAGTTGTTAACGGCTGAGCCGAAAAACACCGGCGTCATCGTGCCTTCCAGATAGGCCTTGCGGTCAATCGGTTTGCACAAACCGCGCACCATGGCGATATCTTCGCGCAATTTTTTAACCGCGTAATCGGGCAGCAATTGATCCAGCTTCGGATCGTCAATCCCCTTGCACGGTTCGCCTTCGTCCGGGCGTTCGCCTTTGGTGCGGGCCATCAAAATCAGCTGGTCGTTGATAAGGTCATAACAGCCGAGGAAATCGCGCCCCATGCCAATGGGCCAGCTGGCTGGACTAACATCCAGCGCCAGCGTTTGCTCAATCTCATCCAGCAAATTAAACGGGTCCTGCCCTTCACGGTCGAGCTTGTTGATGAACGTCGTGATCGGCATATCGCGCAGGCGGCAGACTTCGAACAATTTGCGCGTCTGGGTTTCAATCCCCTTGGCCGCGTCAATCACCATGATGGCGCTATCAACCGCGGTCAGGGTGCGGTAGGTATCTTCGGAAAAATCTTCGTGGCCGGGCGTATCCAGCAGGTTGAATTTCACCCCGCTGTATTCAAACGTCATCACGGACGACACGACGGAAATACCGCGTTCCTGTTCCACCTTCATCCAGTCGGAACGGGCGTGGCGGGATTCCTTGCGCGCCTTGACCGCGCCGGCCATCTGGATGGCACCGCCGAACAGCAGCAGTTTTTCCGTGAGCGTGGTTTTACCCGCGTCAGGGTGCGCGATAATGGCGAATGTGCGGCGGCGTTCGATTTCGTCTGCGATGGTCAGCATGTTTTTTACCGTTTTTAATAACGGCTCTTTGTAATCCAGCCGCCGCCATATCGCAATACATAATATTTTCAAGGCGATAAAACCCTTCGCCAAACGGCCGAAAAGCCGTTAAAACAGGGGCATGGACCACGTACCCGTATATAAAATGGACGAAGAAGAACTGTTGTCGCGAATCTTGTTCCGCGACCAGTTGATTATCGTCATGAACAAACCCGTGAATATCCCCGTGCATGCCGGCCCCAAAGGCGGCCCCAGTTTCGAGGATTATTTCCCCCATCTGCAATTCGGGTACAAGGAAATGCCGCGTCTGGCCCACCGGCTTGACCGCGATACCAGCGGCTGCCTTATCCTTGGACGTAACGACCGCGGGCTGCGCCGCACCGGCAAACTGTTTGAAAACGGACAGATGCAAAAAACATATTGGGCCGTCACATCGCGCGCGCCACAAAAACCCGAAGGCATCATCGACACCCCGCTGCGCAAAGTAAAATTGCCCAAAGGGTGGAGCATGCAGCCCTGCGGCATCAACGACCCCGAAGGTCAAACCGCGGTAACAGGATACAAAGTGCTGGAAACATTTGCGGACGGGCGCTGCTTGCTCGAAATGACGCCGCAAACGGGGCGCACGCACCAAATCCGCGTGCATTTACAATCCATCGATTGCCCGATTGTGGGTGACTGGCTATATGGCGAAAACGCCGACCGCCCCGCAAGCGGGGAATTCCCCCTGCTGCACCTGCATGCCCGCCGGATTGTGATCCCGCTTTATGCGGACCAACCCGCCATCGACATCACCGCACCTGTGCCGGCGCATTTTCCTGCATATCGCGCGGATTAAATTTTATGCCGCAGATGAAATCCCTTCGGGCGGGTCAGGCTTTCGAAACACAAAACGGACAATGACGCGCCGCGGCCTGTATCCTTCACCCCCGTCCAAGGCAATGCAGGATCGACATAATCGCAGCGATTCATGAAAACCGTACCGGTTTCAAGATTATTGCCCATATCTTCCGCCACATCGATGTCTTTTGTCCAGATGGATGCCGTCAGGCCGAAATCACTGTCGTTCATGAGGGCGAGAGCCTCTGCATCCGATGCCACCTTCATGATATTCACCGTGGGGCCGAATGTTTCTTCGCGCTGCGCCCGCATGCTATGGGTCACATTCACCAAAACCTGCGGCGCCAGATAGGGCGTACCGGCGCGGCTTTCGGGGAATAGTTTTTCGTCAATCAAGGCCTTTGCCCCCTGCGCCACCGCATCCGCCGTCTGGGCACGGACAAAATCCGCCGCCGCCGTGCGCACCATGGGGCCAAGGGTGGTTGCCGTATCCAGCGGATTGCCAAGCACGTATTTTTTGGCCAGTTCCACCGCGCCTTCGACAAAATCGTCAAACAAATCGGCATGCACATAAATACGTTCGGTGCCGCAGCAGCATTGGCCGGAATTGAAAAACGCGCCATCGACCAGATTTTCAATCGCGTAATGCAGATCCGCATCGGGACGGACATAGGCAGGGTCTTTCCCGCCCAGCTCCAGCCCCGCCACGATAAATTTATGGCTGATCGCGCGCTGCACCGTATGGCCTGCACGCACGCCGCCCGTGAAATTCACAAAATCAACCCGCGGATCGGCCATTAATTTTTCAGCGTCTTCATGGCTCAGATCCAGATACTGGAATACGCCATCAGGCAAACCAGCTTCTTTGAACGCCGCCGCAAAACGGTCCGCGCACAGCGGCGTTTGCGCCGAATGTTTCAACACAACGCTATTCCCCGCCAGAAGCGCCGGCACAATGGTATTCACGGATGTCAGATAAGGATAATTCCACGGCGCAATAATGGCGACCACGCCGACAGGTTCGCGGCGGATGAAACGTCTGAACCCGTCGCGCGCTTCGGGTACAATGTCAGCCAATGCCTTGGGCGCCAGATCAACCATATATCGAATACGTTCGCACATCGCGCCCGTGATTTCATAGGGCGTATATTTAACGGGGCGGCCCATTTGCCATGTCAGCTCTGTGCCGATTTCAGGCGCCCTGGCGACCAAGGCATCCATGAAGGCCAGCATGATTTTCTGTTTTTCCGCCATGGGGACGTGGCGCCATTCACGCTGCGCTTTTTTGGCTTTGTCCAGCGCGGCGTCGGTATCCGCCGGCGTTTGCAACGGACGTTGGACAAAAACGCTGCCATCAACAGGTGACACAGTACGCAGCAGGGCGGATGAAGACATGGATTTCTCCCTTGGGGTTTAAACGCGGACATTATATCGCCCCCCGCGCCTGCGTCCAAATTATATTGACGCAATATTACATTGATATACTTGGTCACAAGCCCATCAAAATCACATGTTTGCACAAAAAACAAAAAGCGTGATATAATGCAGATATGAATTTTTTGCGCAAATGTATGTCGGTTATGATGATAACCTGCCTGATGGTCGCGGTGATGCCCGCCATGGCGATGCATTGCGCCCATGCCTCTGTGCCCGCACAAACCGCCGCGCCGCAAGTTGCAGTAGAAGCCGATGATATAACCGAAGCTCCCTGCCCCATGCATGCCGCGCCGCAAACCACAGCCGCGCAGGATAACAACCAAGACGACACAAAAACCACCCAGGCCGATTGTTGCGGTACATTTTGCACCTGCGCCCTTGGCAATTGCCATGCCGGTGCAGCCGTTCTTGCCCGCGTAGAAATGGGCACAACGGTTATAACGTCTTCCACTTCCGCCGCGCCAGCTGCGCATTTCGCGCCCTATGCGCCGGAAATGTCCACACCGCCGCCGCGCGTTTAACCCCCTACATCCGGAAACCGCGCGCATGATTGCGCGTATTTATCCTGTATAGTGGAGTTAATACCCATGACATTACTTTATCTGAAAACAGGGGTTTTATCCCTGTGCCTGCTGCTGGCCGCCGCGCCAGCCTTGGCAAGGCCTGTATCCTATCCCGGCGGCTGGACATTCATGACCATGAATGACGGCGATACCAATATGATGCACCTGAATTATACATTCACCCCACAATTGGCCATTGGCTATACCGCCGAATATTGGCGTGAAGAAAAATACCAGCTGCACGCATTGCAAATGAACAATCTGCTGAAACGATGGAACAATCCGGACAGCCAGGCGAATTTTTACCTGCAATCCGGTTTGGGCGCGGCATATAGCGATAAATCTCCGCATGACAGTGATTGGCAGCCCGCCGCATTCACCGGTATTGCGGTTGATTGGGAAGACCGCCGTTTTTTCACGTCATACCAAAACCGCGTGACTTGGGCGGGCGATATTGACAAAGGATTTATGCAGCAAGCCCGCGTCGGCATCGCCCCCTATATCGGCGGATATGGTGATTTGCATACATGGATCATGTTGCAGGTCAGCCATACACCCAAAGCCGAAAACAGCGTGACGTTCAGCCCCATCCTGCGCCTGTTCAAGGGCGACCATCTGGCCGAGGCCGGCATCAGCAATCACGGCGATGTCACCTTGAACTGGACAGTCCGTTTTTAACCGAAAGGAATCTACACATGAAAAAGATCATTCTCTCCGCCCTCTGCGCTATCGCCTTCTCCTTCACCCTTGCCACAGCGGCAGAGGCGCATCATACCGATGGCGCCCCTGCAAAAATGCAGGCTGGTCACATCAACCCGACCGGCACGTTGGTTGAAATTGGCGTGAACGGCCTGGTATGTGATTTTTGCGTCCGCGCGCTTGAAAAAGTATTCATGAAACGCGGCGAAATTGCGGGCATGGATGTAAATTTGGACGACAAACGTATTCTGGTCAGTTTTCACAACGACGCAGATATAAATGACGAAGCCCTGCGTAAACTGGTTACCGATGCCGGATATAGCGTCACCACCATCACCCGCAAACCGGGGCATGCATAATGCCGCGCGGGTCAATAGACCGTAAAAACCTGCTGCTGCCGGGGCTTAGTCTGCTGACAAGCCTCGGCACGCTGGTGTGCTGTGCCCTGCCTGCTTTGCTTGTCACAATCGGGGCGGGCGCGGCGTTGGCCGGATTGGTCAGCACTATGCCGCAGCTTGTCTGGCTATCCGCGCATAAACCTGTTGTTTTCGGTGTGGCCGGCATCTTGCTGGCCATCGCCGGATTTATACAATGGCGAAACCGGCACGCCCCCTGCCCCATTGATCCGGCGCAGGCACGGGCTTGCCGTTTTTTACGGCGGGCAGGATGGTGGATATGGGGCTTTGCGCTGGCCGTTTATCTGACAGGATTTTTCTTTGCCTTTATCGCCGTGCATATTTTTTACGGTTGATTTGGCGCGGCTGAAAAAGACCTCAACAAGCCGCGCGTGTCATCATAAATCGTGCCCTCCGTCGGCGCGGGGAAAAATGTATCTGAAATCCAGACCGCAAGAATAAAAACAGCAAGGAAAACGCCCATTCTGACAGGCAAGGATTGCAGATTTTTGGCAAAAACCTTGCGTCCGACGTAAACGCCCAGATACGTCGTTGCCGCAAGATATATTTCAACCAGCAGCAGATTGGACATCCAGCTGACACAACTCTGCATAATCTTGACCATCAATGGCTGGAACGGATGCCCGAGCAAGGCAAACATGTAGCTATAAACCTTGACGTTCACAAAAGCATAGGTGCAGGCATAGCTGCGAAACATCCAGCGCCGATGCTCTACATATTGTTTTTTTCGCGCAAAAACATAAGCCTGCACCGTGAAAACAAACCATGCCACAGCCAATGCGCCAAAACCGATACGCGGAATGGCGCCCGATGCATGCGACAGCGCCAAGGGTAAACTTGTCGCCGCACTTAAAAGGCAGCAGACAACATAAATCTTTCCTATCAAGCGGTGCACCGCCGGATAATCCTTGCGAAATTTTGCGTGAAAGAGCCACGGCCCCAGAAAGAGCGGCCCAATTGCCAAAACAACATGAAAAAGCAAAAGGATATTATTGAACAAAGGCCGATTTTCAAAAGCCGGCGCCGCGATGGGCCGGTTAACCAGCAACGGTACTTCCATCATGAAATAAACCGGCATAATGCTGAGCAAAAGCGCCCCCGCCAACAACAGTAACCACGGCAGGTTTTCGTTCAATATGTATTTAACCAAAAAGGCATATATCGATTTGACAGGCCCCAGCATTCTTGACCCACATGTTTTGCAGCACATAAAGCTCAAGTCTGTGCATAGCACAAACTTGGCCAATAAATCAAAAAAAAGCCCCGGTACGACACCCCTTGACCAAATTTTTCAAAAAACTGTCTTTAGCCTCAAGTTAAAACGGCTCCGCGGGCAGCTGTGGCGTCTGCTTAATGGCTTGCACCTATTTCCCGCGCGGCTCCACCCAATAGAGCGGATCCTGCGCCGCGTGACCGTAGAGGTCGAGGCCTCCCGCCCGCTTCAATGTAGCGGCCCAGACTTGGATCATAATCCCGCAGTAAAGCCCTACGGCTGTTTCTGCCCGCTGGCCCGGAAAACGCAGGGGGCTGGCGGCGGTGCCTGTGACACCGTAATCCTCGCCAAAGGGTTTTTGCTGACGATTTTAGACAATGGTTAGCTGAGGTCATGAGTATTTTAGAATAACCCTTTTGCACTCGTCTAAGATAAGGGGAGTTCTGTCTGATATGTACATATGGAGCTCGGTATCTAACTTTTGTAAATAGTTAGAACTGTATTGAGAGCGCACTTCTCCTAAAGGATAATGATC
>JAVEWI010000086.1:0-7043 GCA_034004625.1 Bdellovibrionales bacterium | reverse complement strand
GGAGAGATCCTTGCGTGCGCCATCCAGGGCCGTTTCCCACTGTGCGCAAATACCCGCATCCGGCGCAAAAAACGGGTTGCTGTTCACCTGCGTCCAATCCCAGCGGCGACGGTCAATATCAATACCGCCGATTTGCACCACGGCGCCGCGGATAGAAATATGTTCGCCCAGCTCGCTTTGCAGGATTTTACGCGCCACAGCACCGGCCGCCACGCGCGATGCCGTTTCACGCGCCGAAGACCGCCCGCCGCCGCAATAATCACGGATGCCGTACTTTTGGTCATAGGTGAAATCGGCATGTCCGGGACGATATTTATGGCGGATATTCTCGTAATCCTTGGACCGCGCATCGGTGTTTTCAATCATCAGCGAAATCGGCGTGCCGGTGGTCATGCCGTCGAATACGCCGGACAGAATGCGGACTTCGTCCGCTTCCTTGCGCTGCGTGGCAAAACGGTTTTGTCCCGGCTTGCGGCGGTCAAGATGATGCTGGATGTCGGCTTCGCACAAAGGCACCATGGGCGGTGCGCCATCAATCACGCAACCGATAGCGGGGCCGTGGCTTTCACCCCATGTAATATACCGGAATAACGTACCGAAAAGATTGGCGGACATGAAAACCCTGCCGTTCTGAAAGTTTAGCCGGAGATAAAAGCTTAACCGGAAATACCGGCCAAAAGCTCTGCCGTTTGCTTGGCGCTATCAACCTGTACCATGCCGATGGTGTTATAGCCGCTATCGACATACATAATTTCGCCCGTTACGCCCGCACCCAGATCGCTGAGCAGGAACAAACCAGCCCCGCCGACATCCTGCGTGGTGACATTGCGGCGCAAAGGCGCGTTCAACTCGTTCCATTTCAGGATATAACGGAAATCGCCAATACCGCTGGCGGCCAAAGTCTTGATCGGGCCTGCGGAAATAGCATTCACACGGATGCCCTTCGGGCCCACGTCGCTGGCCAGATAACGCACGGAAGCTTCCAGCGCGGCCTTGGCCACGCCCATGACGTTGTAATGCGGCATCACGCGTTCGGCGCCGTAGTAAGTCATGGTCAACAAGCTGCCGCCGTTTTTCATCAAGGGCACGGCGCGCTGCGCCACCGCCGTAAAGGAATAAACGGAAATATCCATGGTTTTGGTGAAATTTTCACGCGTGGTATCCAGATACAGGCCGTCCAGCTCGTTTTTGTCGGAATAGGCAATGGCATGCACCACGAAATCCAGCCCGCCCCATTCTTTTTCGATATGGTTAAAGGTGGCATCAATGCTTTCCGCATTGGTCACATCACAAGGCAGCACGATTTTGGAGCCTATGCCATCCGCCAGCGGGCGCACGCGTTTTTCCAAAGCCTCGCCCTGATAGGTGAAAGCCAGCTCTGCGCCATGGTTATGCGCGGCTTCGGCAATGCCCCAGGCGATAGAACGGTCATTCGCGACACCCATAATGAGTCCGCGCTTACCCTTCATCAACGTGCTGGCATGTGTCATATTATCACCCTTATGTTCAGGCTGTCCGGTCATGGATCGTCCTTGTGTTTCATGATTCCGCGCATCCTACACAATCTTATAAAGTCACGTCCAGCGCGTTGTGCGGGAAAGTGTCCATGCCCGGATTTGTTCCTTTTATTTTTCATATTTTTTAATTATTTTTTGAACGGGCGATGGAACATTTATGGAATGCGCTCTTTACCCTTTGTTAACAGGGGAAAATCCTTTAGATTATGCATAGCAAGCTACGAAGGCATATACAAAGTCTGCGCTTGAAATCGCTTCTGTACTGGTGTTCACTTCCCCTGCTTCGCAACAACACAAAAGGTCTGAACCTTGCTGCAGTATAATTCACCCCGCACAAGAACATTCCGCAAGCGCCGTCTCGGCCTGCGCAAGTTCGTTTTGCCGTTGATTGCCATTGCCGCTGTTTACGGCACGCTTTCACTTCTCTCAGCGCCCGATGCCGTGCCGCATGACAATGCGCCGCAATTGGCCGCCGCCGATGTTTTGACGCCTGCGCCCAATGCCGCGCATTTTTCCGGCGTGGACAATATCCCCGGCAACGTACCCGGCAATATGAAAGCCGCGTTCAACCACGTGCCTGCCGCGGCTTCGTATGAATACCGCGACCTTGCCAATGCGGAACAACGCCCGTTTGACAAGCCGCAGACACCGCCGCAGATTTCCGCCGAAGATGTACCGCCCGCGATTGCCGAAAAACTCGCGCAGATCAACAGCCGCATCCAAAGCTTCCTGCAAAGCGGCAGCAATCTTTTTGTCGCTGAAAAAACGCTGGAAGTCGGCCGTGGCGATACGCTGATGGAACTGCTTGTGCGCAACGACGTGCCGCGCAGCGAAGCCTATAGCGCCATTCAGGCCCTGCGCAAAGTGTATAACCCGCGCGACCTGAACCCCGGCAATGCCATTACGGTGTTTTTCCACAAAGACCCCGCCGTGGCCGACCCGAAATTCAGCGGCCTGCAAATTCAAAAAGACAAAATCAGCAGCGTGATGGTCAACCTTGCCGAAGATGGCAGCTATAAAGTTGACCAGCATGAAAAGCCGATTTTCCGCAGCATGAAGGCCGCACGCGGCACGATTGAAAACTCGCTGTATGTTTCCGCGAAAAACAGCGGTGTGCCGGATGCCATCATCCTTGACCTGATCAAAATGTATTCCTGGAACGTCGACTTCCAGCGTGACATCCAGATCGGTGACAAATTTGAAGTCATGTACGAAGAATTCGCAACCGACAACGGCGATGTCGTTGCCGGCCGCAATAACATTGTCTATGCCAAGCTGGAACTGGGCGGGCGCGACCTGCCGTTCTACCTGTACACGTCCCCGTCGGGCGATACGGATTATTTTGATGGCAAAGGCCAGTCCGCCAAGAAATCTCTGATGAGAACGCCGATTGACGGCGCGCGTCTCAGTTCCGGCTTTGGCATGCGCCGCCACCCCATTCTGGGCTATGGCAAAATGCACAAAGGCATCGACTTCGCAGCCCCCCGCGGCACGCCCATCTATGCCGCTGGCGACGGCACCATCGACAAACTCGGCTTTGTCAACGGCTATGGCAATTACATCCGCATCCGCCACCGCAAAGACCTGCAAACCGCCTATGCGCATATGCACGGTTTCCGCGCAGGCTTGAAAAACGGCAGCCGTATCAAACAAGGCCAGATCATCGGTTATGTCGGCACCACCGGCAGATCCACCGGCCCGCACCTGCATTACGAAGTCCTGATTAACGGCAAGCACGTAAACCCGTCCTCTATCAAAGCGCCCACGGGCAAAATGCTGGAAGGACAGGAACGCAAGCGTTTCAACACTCTGGTATCCGAACGCGATGGCCAGTTTGACAAGCTGATGAACGGCATGGTGATTGCCGACAGCACGCCCGTCAAACCAACGAAGCAGGCATCACGTTGATATAAAACTTCTTAAAAAAGGCGGCTTTCGAGCCGCCTTTTTTACGCCCCGCATGCGGCAAACAGGTTATGATTGCATCCGGCATGCCCCGCACAACCTTCATAAACCTCAACACGCAACCATCCCGGACTGCACATTCCATGCGCCCTTATTTGTTTTTGATTTTACTGACCGCATTTTTATTTGCCGCCATACCGCACAGCAGCCACGCGCAGGACGGCGTCAATAGCGAAGGCCTGACCGGCCGCGAATTGCTCGACCAATGCAATAGCCGCTATGACACGGAATACGGATTTTGTGCCGGATACCTCAGCGCCATTGCCAATGCCATGATTATCGCGCCGGTAAGCGGAGAACGCGCCTGCAACCTTGGCACCATACGCACCCAGCAGCTGATCGACCTTTACCGGAGCTATGGTGAAATATTCCCCGAAAACCTGCGCGGCGCGGCGACCAAAAATGCCGCCGTGGCGCTATCGCGCGCATTTCCGTGCAAAGATTGATGCAGAACGCCGCGCTTTCCGGCTACCCGCCCGCCACAACAACAGCGTGATTATTTTTTAACCCAGCGGCCCTGTTCGTCCTGCTGGAAATAGGTGAGGTCATGTCCTGCTGCTTTATAAGCCGTCCAGCGCCGGCGCGCCGCAGCCACGGCGTCTGCGTCATTGCCATCAAATAATTCGCAGCACAGTTCGTATTCCGCCACATGGTCGGACACTGCGCCGTCTGTCAGGATCAGCATCTTCGCCTGATTTGGATTGTCGTCTTCGGTTGTCAGCCAGACGGGCTGATCGGCTTCAAACCCGTCCCGCGCATAACCATGCGGCAAGAAACTGGCCGAGTCATATGTCCACAGTAAACTGTCCAGCGTTTCAATCCGCTCGCGGCTGCCGGCCTTCACGACCACACGCGGCTGCACCGTGATGGCCTTCGCCAAAAGCTCCGGCAGCGCCTGTTCCAGACGTTTTGTGATCATGTGATAAAAACGAATATCGGTCATCAGGCCTTCCCGCCTCTTTGTGCAGCCGGTTTACACCGCACGCATTACACCCAATAACGGCATAGCGCATTATTTGGCATCTGGTCTTGTTTAAATGTATTATTCGGACATTATCTTCAAAAGGCAAGGGCTTCGCATGTCTCCTCTCTGGCAATCCGCTTCCATCACCCAAACCACAGAAATTTTGCAGAAAATCCATGCGGCGGAGCCCGTCACGCGCTATGCCCCTGATGATGCACTGCATATCCTGCCACTGGATTTTTACGGCAGCGGCGCATGGCTGGCCAGAGCGCAGAAACAGCAGGCCGCCAACCCTGCGCAATACTACGTCATCTTGCCCGCCGAAGCCATTCCACTGGACGGCAGCGTTGCCAATATCCATGTGGCCAATGCCGCCGCGCCCATTGCCCTGAGCGAAGACAATCTTGAATCCTATGTGGCGTTCCGCCTTTATTTCGGGGATGCCGCGCTGCTGCTGCGCCTGCGGTTTGACGCGCAGGCCGCCGGATGGATGGCGCATCTGCGCCAGCAAGACAAAACCGGCACCTATGACATTGCCTATGGTATTTCCCCGCGCGGGGAGCTCAATGAATACAGTAAGGAAAAGCGCAGCGATGAAGGTTTTTCCGTGCTGCCTGCCTTCGCGCCCTGAGCCGAAACAAACAAAAACGGCGGTCCCGCTACAGACCGCCGTTTTTTTATTGCCGTAAGCTTTTTACAAAGCATCGGCCATTTTTTGCAAGGTCACGTAATCCGTTTTACCGGTGCCCAGCAGCGGGATTTCCGCCGCAGGCTCTATCTGACGCGGGATAGAAAGTTCGTTCAAGCCAAGCTCGCGGAAATGACGCAGGATATCTTCACCTTTTGCATCCGGCTGCGTTGTGAACAAAACAAGCCTTTCGCCTTTTTTGTCGTCTTTAACGCTGACCACCGCATGCATGGTTTCGGGCCACAGTTTTTGTATCGCCGTTTCAACCGCGGTCAGCGATACCATTTCCCCGCCGATTTTGGCAAAACGTTTCATGCGGCCTTGAATGGTGATATAGCCCGCTTCGTCCACACCCACGATATCGCCGGTGTCGTACCAGCCGCCTTCCGGCGGTTGCAGCACACCGGGGGCAGAGGCGAGCAAATACCCCTTCATAATATTCGGGCCATGAATGACCAGCTTGCCCGCATTGCCGTCAATGCCCGGCACAGATTCCAGACGTGACGCAATGCCCGGCAACAACCGGCCAACCGATCCCGGTTTGTTATGCATGGGCGTATTGATACTGATAACCGGCGCGGTTTCGGTTGCGCCGTATCCTTCAAAAATACGCACGCCGTATTTTTCGGCATAGGTTTTGCGCGTTTCGTCTTTTAATTTTTCCGCGCCCGCAAAAATATAACGGATGGCGTGGAAATCATAAGGATGCGCAAAACGTGCATAACCGGACAGGAATGTATCGGTGCCAAACATAATCGTGGCGTTGGTATCGTAAACCAGTTCCGGCACAATGCGGTAATGCAGCGGCGACGGGTAGTAAAAGGCACGCAAGCCGGACAGAATCGGTAAAAGCGTTCCGCCCGTCAAACCGAATGAATGGAACATCGGCAAACAGTTGAACACAATATCCGTCGGGCCAAAATCCACACGGCTGCCAATCTGGTGGCAATTCGCGCGGATATTTTTATGCGACAGGACAACGCCCTTGGGCGTGCCTTCCGACCCCGATGTGAACAGCACCACGGCGGCATCATCCGGCGCGGCTTCACCGCGGCGCAGGCAATAAAGCGCTTCCGGCCAGACGCGCGCGGCAAGGGCGTAGATTTTATCCAGCGTGCCGATTTGCTTGCGCAGGTCTTCCAGATACAGCATCTGCACGCCTGCGGCTTCGATCGCCTCCACCACCGGCCCCAGTTTTCCCATCTCCACAAAACGGCGTGCCGATACAACATGCGTCAGCTTTGCGGTTTGGCAGGCGCTGACAATCTGCGCGGCGCCGGCGGAAAAATTCAGCATGGCCGGCGTACGGCGCAGGACATGCAGGGCAAAGAACGTCAGAACCGTCCCCGTCATATTGGGCAGCAAAACCCCCACGGCAGGCACAGCCACATCGGCCGCAGGCGCAGGCACGCTGCGCCCCAGTACGCGGGAAAAAGCAAAGGCCGCGCTGATGAGGTTTTTATAATTCATCGGCTGGCGCAGCGGGTCTTCGCACACAATTTTCGCCCCGCCATGCAACCGCCGCGCGCGCATCAATGCCCGCAGCAGGGTTTCGTTTGAATCGCTGGCTTCAAACATCATGCCCGACATCAAATCGTACAGCTTTGACGCAGCCATCTGGCGGCGTTTGCGTCCGCGCACCTCGTCCGGCAATTGGAAATCGCAAGGAGGCAAGACCGTCAAAGTTATTTTAGGGAACCAGCGGATATGCACTTTGCCGCGCAGGCGTGAAAACGGCGTATATTGCGCACCGTCAATACGGATGGGCAGCAAACGCGCCTGCGCCTTGTCCGCAATCATGCCGGGGCCTTCGTATACTTTCATCAAGGATCCGGTCACGGTGATGCGGCCTTCGGGGAAGATCATGGCGATTTTATCCCCCCGCACTTCTTCGACCAAAGCCTTGACC
>JAVEWI010000085.1:0-7072 GCA_034004625.1 Bdellovibrionales bacterium | reverse complement strand
AAATCTGGCCCTTCAATTCATAAAACCACGGATTTTTGGGCTCCGCCGCAATCAGCTGGTCGATCAATGCCAGCGCATCGCGCGTTTGGGCGCGGCGGTACAGCGCAATGGCGCGGCCGTATTTTGCAGAGATAGTATCGCGCGTGTCGCGCACGGCCCGTTCGGGGAAAAGATATCCTGTCAGTTTTGCTTTCATGCGTTCGTGCAGCTCTGTCCATTCCGGGGGAGTGCTGCCGGCGCGGCGCTGTTTGCTGATGGCGTCTTGCAGGAAATCAATCCGGTCGCGGGTCAGGGGGTGGGTGCGCACATATTCGCTTTGCTGGGATTCGGGCAACAGCTCCTGCGAGGACAGTTTTTCCATGAACCGCGCCAGACCTTCAACCGGCAAACGCGCGTCCTGCAAATACCGCAATCCGGCCTGGTCTGCCGCGCTTTCCTGTATGCGGCTATGGCGCAGGAAACCCTGCTGCGCCAGTGTCACGCCTGCGGTGGTGGCGGCGGCCAGCGCCTCGCCCGACCGTGTGCCAATCGCGGCGGCAACGCCGATAACCTGTGCGATCAGGGCTTGCATGCGTGCATCTTCGACGGCTTCGCGCATGCGGAACAAATGACCCGATGCGATATGTCCGGTTTCGTGCGCAATCACGCCCGCCAGTTCATCGGGCGTGTCGGTTTCAAGGATCAGGCCGGTGTGCAGGAAAATATTCTGCCCGCCTGCGACAAAGGCATTCAGCGCATCATTCTGCACCAGAATAAAACGCACGGTCTGCGGCGATAATCCGGCCTGTTCGAAAATGGCGCGGGAATAAGTGTGCAGGGTGTTTTCAATTTCCTGATCGCGCAGCAGGGTCAGGGATGCGCCCTGCGCTGCGGCGGGCTGCGGCAGGGCGGCGGTTTGCAGGGCGGCCAGCGCGCAGAGCATCAGGGCGAATATAATCCGCGGATAAATGAAGCGTGGATAGGCGCGTGCGGAGGCATACCATGCGGAAAAACGGGCAGATATGTTGGGTGTCATGTTGTTCATTCATGCCCGTATATTGTTTTTGTCCGTGCGGGGCAGGGTGCCTGTTCCCGCATGAATACGTCCTTGCGCAAACGGCGCGGCATAGCCTCCGGTTCCGGCAGGAAAACGGCAATATGCCTGAATCCGCGCAGGCACGGGATTAAAGCCGGGGCGGAATTAATAAAGGAACATGCCCTTGGGCGTGAAATGACCGACAGACGATCCTGTTTTCCAGTCGCGCAGGTCAATCAGCGTATAACCCTTGCCGAAAACATCTGTGTAATCTGCCAGCAGTTTTAGTGCGCGGCGCTGGTCGAGGTCAGACAGTTTGTAGAATGTCGGGCCGACTTCCAATACAGGGATTTGCGCCTGTACGTTGGGGTTGTTCAAACGCTTGGCGCCGCCCAGATATTGTTTGTGGAATGTGTGGTTTTTGTAAAAACCTTGCAGCGCGGTTTCTGCCGTCCAGCGTTTGCCGTCCCATGCGGCGGGTTCCCAATCCTGGCCATCCCATTGCTGCGGATGCTGGTGATGCGGATCGTGGTTCGATGTCATGGGCAGAAAATCGTAATGTTCGGGGCGCTGGAAAACCCAGTTCGGCATCAGGCTCAGCCCGTCGGGCGAACGGCCTGCGGTGCGCTGGTCGGCAGTCACGTTGCGCTGTGCTTCACCCGGCTGTGCGGCAGAGGCTTCTGCGCAGGCAAGGCCAAACGCCAGAGCGCCGGCGGCAAAAACGGTGGCGAAACGAAGGCCGGACAAGTTTTTCATACCCTGAAACTCCCTGAGAATCCAAAAAGGACCTATTGGTCTGCTTTCTTGACTCTAGCCCACTTCCCCTCTGAAATCAAAAGCATAAGAGCCATTCGGCGTATAAGGCGCGCATTTTTTCCTGTTTTATGGCATAATGGTAAGTCAGGGTCGCCTTTTCGCAAGAGGGCGGCATGGCCGGATAAGGAAAGGGCGGGACATAAAGCATGATGGATGCCGTTTCGATTGCGCTCTCGGGCTTGCGGGCCCAGCAGACGCGCCTGGCCGCAGGGGCCAGCAATATCGCCAATGTATCGACAACGGGCAGTGTGCCCGCGGTTCCGCCATCAGCGCCTGCCCCGACCACGGCTGTGGTTTACAAACCTCTTGATGTCAATCTGTCGTCCCTTGCCACGGGCGGGGTGCGGGCGGATGTCACGGCAAATGAGGGCGGGTATAGTCTTGTTTACGACCCGTCCAGCCCTTATGCGAATGGCGAAGGCATGATTGCCGCGCCCAATGTCGATCTGACCCGTGAAATTGTCAATCTTACGGAAATAAAACATAGTTTCAAAGCCAATCTGGCGGTTTTGATAACGCAGGACGTAATGCTCGGCGCCCTGCTGGACACCACCACTTAAAATTCCATAATTCATTTTTGAACGGTTTATTACAGAATTTTGAGGTTGACTCAGATTTCCGGAACTCTATAGTCGTGCCACTTGCAAAACGTAGCGCACGACGACTGTTTTCTTTTATCCGGATGTATCCGCAGCAAAGAAAACGGCGTCATAAAAATGATAGCACGACTGTGCGTGAACCCGTTTTGCGACAATAAAAAAAACGCACAGTCCCACATTTAATTTTTGGAGAAACACGAGATGGATAACCCCGGTTTTCGACTTCTGAGAGAAGTATTCCAACATCTGGCAGACAAGCACAGCAACGACGACCTGACGGGCCGTGTTGTACGTTCCCTCGCCGCCGGTGGCAAAGCCGCCGTTGACAAGGCACAGGAAGAATTCCCGAAAAACTTCGTGAAACAGGTTGTGGGCGACCTTTATGCCACCCTGTCCAGCCAGGAAGTTGCAGACGGCATCAGCATGACCGTTCGTGATCTGGACGAAGAAAAAGTAAAAGAGATGGTTGATACCGTTATCGACGCTCTGAAACAGGACGAAAACGCCCTGAAACTGGCGAAGTCGCTGAAAGACGCGCTGAACAAAACCTCGACCGACGATATCGAGAATGCTCTCGATGCAGCATTGTCCGGCCGTGGCATGGGCGAACGCATGATTGCGAAAGCTTTCTTTGAACAGGCCCGCCCGCATATCGACGAAATGCGTGATGCTTCCGAAGAAGAGATCGCAGAAAAAATCAAAGAACTGGCCGATACCATCCCCAGCGATGCCATCGCCCAGCAAGTTGCGGCTCTGACCCGCGAAGTAACGCCCGAGCGCGTCAGCCAGCAGGCTCACCAGTTCGTTGGCAAACTGCCGTCCCCGGGCGCGGTTTCCGACATTCTGCATGACCTCGGCAAAGCGGCTGGCGACAAATTCGACCAGATCAGCAAAGCAGGCAATGCAAGCAACGCGAAAGCGCTGCTCGCAGAATTCGCCAGCGAAGCACGCGACATCGTTTCGAACACCATCGCAAACGACAACGCTGCCAAGAAAACCTTCAAGCGCGACAAAGGCCGTGATTTCGACCTTTAATCGTACTTGATACAAGACCTTTCTTCATTCCTGTCCCTATTGGAAGAAGAAGTTGACGGAAAGGCGGGAGGATAGCCACTCCCGCCTTTCTTTATGCGCGTATGGCAGCGTATGAAGTTTTTGTGCGTCGATGGACATAAAAAAACGCCCCGTGCAGATGACGGGGCGTTTTTTGAGTGATCGCGGGGCAGGCTTATTTCAGGCCGTCGATCATGCCTTTTTTGACCTCGATCACGAATTCATCATCCGCGACGCGGCCTTGTACAGCGGCCATGGCCGCTGCGGAAAGTTTTTTGCCGATGATGATATAGGTGTCGTTTTCGGTTTCAAGAACCGCAGGGCAGCCGCAGCCGCAGTTGCCGCAAGCGAATTCAGCAGGGGTGATGTCATTGAGTTTCATAGTCGTTTCCTTTCAGGTTTTGCCGGTTTGGCAGGTTGGATCAGTTTGGTTGGTTGTGCAGTAATAGTTTAAAGTGCAGGCCCGCCGGCCGCGACGCGGACGGGTGTGGTGGTTTTGGCGGATGTTTGGGTATTTGCCGCGGGCGTCACGCAAATACCGTTCAGATATTCGCCAAGGTTCATTTTCAGCAATTGCGCATTTTCACGCAGGCGTTTTTGCCCTTCTTCATCCATGCGGGCGTAAAACGTGGCGGCGGCAGGCGTCAGATTATCCTGCATGCCGGATGCCGCGTGATGCGCGCCGTGGTGTTGATGGTGCTGTTGTTGCGGCTGGTGGTTTTCATGCCCTCCATGTCCGGCGCCGTGGTCATGCCCGCCGAAATGCATCATGGCGGTGGATGTCAAAAGCCCGACAACCGCGCTGCCGACCACAAGGCGTTTTTCAAACCGCGATGCATGTTGTCCGCGCAGTTTGTGCCATGCATAAAGCCCGCCCGCCGTCGCCGCCGCGCCAAAAGCAAGGGCCAGCGCGGATACGCCCGCCGCCGCCGTGGTCACGCCTGCGGCTGCAATGACCAGCGGGGTGATGATGCAGCCGGCATGCCCGACCACAAAGCCCGCCGCGCCCGATCCGGCACAGGCGGCGCATTTTTTGAAAATGCCGCGCAGGAAACCGCGGGACGGTTTTTGTTGCGTGTTATCGTTGCTGGTGGCGGGGGGGCAGGCGCAGGACGGGTCGCAGCTTGCTGCTGTCACGTTGTCCGGCCCCGTTTTTTTATCTGGGGATGTCATTGGATAATCCTTTTCTGAATACGAAAGTAAAGAGGTCGTAATCAGGAAAGGGGCGGGGCCTGTGCCTGCCAGTTTTTAAGAATATCCTGCGCAAGGGGCAGGGAATCTGCGCGGTGCAGGGGGCTTTGGCCCATATAGGCAAAACGGACGGGCAGGCGCGGCGCGGCGGCGGTATCAAGGCCGGTTGCGGGCGCATAGGGGCAGGGCGCATGCGCGGTTTCATCATGCGCGGGAATATCTGCCGGTGTATCGGTTGCGGCATCGGGTGCCTGATGCGCCGGAACGTAAACGGTTTTTTCGCCATAGGCGGTGCACAGAACCAGCGGGTATAATTTACCATCGGTCGTTTCGGCGCGGGCAATATTGGGCATGAAACCGGCGGGGATTGCCGCCGCAAAAAGCAGCGCGCAAATCAGAATACCGCCCAGAATCTGTTTCACAATCCCGTTCATGGCGATATTTATACGCCCTTTTTCAGAAAGTTAAAGCCTTTCGCGGCAAATTTCGTACAGCATAATGCCGGTTGATACCGCCAGATTGAGCGATTCCGTGCCGCCGGGCATGGGAATTTTGACAAGTTCGGTGCAGGCGGCGGTTATTTCATCGGACAGGCCGTTTTGTTCGCTGCCCATGACCAGCAGCAGGGGCAGGGCGTAATCACCTTTGCGGTAATCGGTGGTGGTGCGCAAATGGGTGCCGACAGCGCGGATTTTGCTTTGGGCTATGGCGGCTGCGGCTTCGGCACGCGTGGCGCGGATGATTTTTTGCCGCGCAAAGGCGCCGACCGTGGCGCGGACGGTTTCGGGGGCAAAAGGGTCGCAGGTCTGGCCGATCAGTACAATCCCCGCAGCGCCCACGGCATCGGCTGTGCGGATAATGGTACCCAGATTGCCGGGATCGCGGATGTCTTCCAAAGCGATCCAGAGGGATTCTGTTTGCGACAGTGTGTCTATATTATATGTGCGCATGTGCAGGGCGGCGATGACGCCCTGCGTATTGTCACGCCCCGTGATGCGGCTGAGCAAATCGGCGGGCATTTCCAGCATGTCGCCGTGCAGGCTATACGCATGCGCCAGATCTTCGGCTTCGCCGCGGGCTTCGGCGGTGAAACACAGCGTTTCAATCTGCCATCCGGCGTCCAGTGCCTCGCGGATATGGCGCAGGCCTTCGACCAGGAACAGGCCGGTTTCATCGCGGTGTTTTTTAAGTGCCAAAGATTTCAATGTCTTGACGACGGGGTTGGCGGCGCTGCTGATCTGTTTCACAAAGCGGGACATAAAAGTCTTTCTGGGGTGGTCTTTCTGGGGAAGCCTTTCTGGCCGCCACTATAGCAGGGCTGCGGCGGCAGGGGAGAATTTTGTGGCGATTGTGTTTTGCAGGCGGGATGGATAAGCTGGAGCCGTCGATTGAGAGGCAATTTATAGATAGGAATGTCTTATGGCTGCGATTGTTGTTCTTCTGGCTTTGGGCTTTTTGGTTTTGCCGGTGGCTTCTTTGATATGGATGGTCAAAACATCGGGCCGGCTCGATAAGCTTTCCAATGACATCACCCATATGCTTGGCCGCCTGTCCGCCAATGCGCGCATCGATGCGCCGCAAAAAGATATAGCATCGGCGGACGCGGCCAACACGGCACCGGAAACAGCACCGCCAGCAGCTGCGACGGATGATTTTGCGCCCCTCGCGCCGCCTGCGCCTGTATCCCCGCCGCGTTTCGATCCATGGCAAACCAAGCTGGCCAAGCCCGCGCCGCAGCCCGCCGCACATCATGCGCCTGTGCAAAAAATCACCGCGCCGGATAACGCACAAGCAGAAGAATTTTTTGAAGTCGATCTTGATGCCGCGCCGCGTGGCAATAACGCGCAGCCGTCTTCGGCTGCGCCTGCGGATGTTTCCGGTTTGCAAACGCCTGATCTGGGTTTCCGCATCGGGCGCTGGCTCACGGAAAACTGGATGCTTGTCACGGGGGCGGCTTTTGTTTTGCTCTCTATCAGCTGGCTGGTGCGCTATGCACTGCTGGAAGACATCATCACCGCGCCCATGCGTATTGGCGCAGGTTTCGCGCTGGGTGGTTTGATTGCGGTTTTGGGTGTGTGGCGTGCGCGCACATTTACGCAGCAGGGCGCCATTTTCATGGTGCTGGGCTGCATTGCCATGATTTTGACCATGTATGCGGCGCGGGAAATTTACGGTTATTTCACGCCTGTCATCGCGCTTGGTTTTTCCTTTGTCACAGCGGCTTTTCTGGCTTACCGCGCGCTGCGCATGGATATGCCGGTATTGTCTTATGCCGCTTTGATTTTGGCCATGCTGGCCCCCGCTATGACGGCGGCGCCGGAATCCAGCTTTACCAATCTGTTCAGCTATCTGGCCGTTGTGCTCTCCGCTACTTAGATCGGAAGAGCACACGCTGAAC
>JAVEWI010000084.1:0-7093 GCA_034004625.1 Bdellovibrionales bacterium | reverse complement strand
GTAGTTTGGCACCTGAATGGGCGTAATCACCGCGTCAATCAAACCATAACCCAAGCCGCCGATGCCCAGATATTTCATGTTTTCAAACAGGAAATTGAGCGCCTTTTCAAAAATGGGCGGTTTTTTAGGAATAGAACTGCTGAGATAAATCATCGTAAAGGCGCCAAGCAGCAGCAGCGTGATAATACCCATAGATTTTATTCCCTGATGATCTTTTGATTGTTTTATGCACCGCCCCTATGACGGTCTTGTCATAGCATAATGAAACCGCAGACAAAGGCAAGCACCCGTCCACGGCCAAAGCCCCCCGCCGCGCTTAATCCGGCAAAAGGCGGATTTGCTGCAACAGTCCCTGCGCCTGCTGGCGATCGCGGGCATCGGCCACGCGGGCGATATAATCTTCCAAAGCCTGAACCGCCTGTCCTTTTTGCCCCAGTTTGGCGTAAAGGATGCCTTTGTCAAACAAAGTCCGGATTTCGGCGGGGGCCAGAGCCTCCATCGCTTCGACCACAATCACCGCTTGTGCATATTCTTCCTGTTCGATCAGGCGTTTTTTCAGGTTATTTTGCAGCCGCAGCAACATGTCGCGGTTTTCGACCGGCAGATAGAACTGGTGCGACAATTCGGCTTTTTCACCCGCGATGGATTTCAAAAGCCCGCGCAGCGCCGGCGCATCCATTTCCGCCCCCGCACGGAACGGGTCGGCAATCAACCTTTCGCCATCCATTTCGATACGCACAAGGAAATGCCCGGGGAAATTCAAACCTTCGACCTGCCAGCCGCATTTGCGTCCCGCGATGATATACAAAAGCCCCAAGGCCACCGGCAACCCGCGCCGGCGTTCAATCACGCGGATCAAATTGGCATTTTGCAAATCATCGTAATTTTCGTTATCGCCCGCATATCCCTGTCCGTCATGCAAAACACGGCGCAGGGCGGCAAGGCGCAGGGCGGCGCTATCGGCATCCCCTGCCTTTAACCGCTGCGCATAGTCATCGGCCAGCATATCGCCCAGTTTACGCAAATGGTGGCGGTATTTTTCAGGACGCACCCCGGGCAAAAACAAAAGCCCCAACGCCAAGGCTGTTTCACCAAGATCTATATCGGCATCGGCCTGCGTGCCTGCATAGCGGATGTATTGAAACGCTTCGTCCGGCGTTTCAAAAACGTGCAGGTCCTCGGCTATGTCTTCTTCTCTCAAAAGCCCCCCGGGGGTGCGTCATCAATCGGCATGCTTTCAACCGCCTGTGGCGATGTCAAAGGCACAGGGTCCTGATATTGCGCAGCAGGCGAAGCGGTCGCAGGCGCCGCAGGAGATGTAGAAACCGCCGGCAATTCGCTGCGCAAACGCACATAGCTGACAACGTTTTTCACGCTGCGGGTATTGCGCGCGTGATTGATGGCGCGGGTCAGTTCATTCTGGTTTTGCCCGATACCCATCAGGTACACGGTGCCCGCCACGGTTTCGACCGTGTAGTTGACGGATTGAATCTGTTTGTCGAATACCAGCAGGGATTTTACCTGTCCGGTAATCCATGCATCGCTGGCGTAAGAGCCAATCGTGGCGCCCTGTTCATCCACGCGGATTTCGTTGATGACCTGCTGCACGCCGTCCACCTGCCATGCAAGGCGGATGGCTTCTACCCTGTCATCGGGCAGGGGCAATGTGCCGGTAATCAGCACGCGGCCTTCTTTAACCGTCACGCCAAGGCGGCGGTACATTTCCACGTCATGGCGGAACCATGCTTCGGATACCTGCACTTTAATCGCCGTATCGCTGGCCGCACCTGTGATGCCGCCTTCCTGCGCGGCGGCCACGCCCAATGTCGCGCCCGCACCCAGCGCCAGCCCCGTGCAGCCGGACAAAACCGGCACCGCGCAAAGCGCTGCCACGATCATGACCGATTTGAATGTTTTTGTGCGCATGCGCGTATTCTCCCTGAAATCCCGGCCTGACAACGTCTTTGCGCGTCAGAAAGCGTTTTGAATATGGAGCGGCCAATGCCGCGGCGACAAGACAATCGCGTCAAATCGCGTCTCGAGCCCAGTGTAGCGCGGATATTTTTGCAGGTAAAGTTCCGCCGCCTGCCGCACGCGGGATTGATTGGTGTTATGGATGGCCTCGAGCGCCGCCGTACGGTTTTTGCGCCATTTGACTTCGGCAAAAACAATTTTGCCCCCGCGCCGCGCCACAATGTCTATTTCACCAAGACGCGTTTTATAACGCATAGCCAAAATGCGGTATCCCTTGATCCTTAAAAACCACGCCGCCAGATGTTCTGCGTAAATCCCGCGGCTGTATCCTGTTTCCTGCGGCATCACTCTGTATCCGCATCCTTGACAACCAGCGCACGCGCATAAACGTCGCTTTTGCGCCATCCGCTTTCAACCGCGACCAATGCCGCGGCTTCTTTCACGCGCAAACCCTGCCCGTGCAGCACATCGGCAATCCGCGCATCAATCCGCGCCGTATCCCATTGCACAGACTCTGCGCTGCCCTGCCCCACAATAACAACGATCTCGCCGCGGGGTTCCCCTGCGGCCTCATAATGCGCGGCAAGTTCGGCCAGTGACCCTGTGCGCACCTCTTCGAATTTTTTGGTCAATTCACGCGTGACAGCCGCGGGACGGTCACCCAGCACCGCCGCCATATCGGCAAGACTGTCCGCCAGACGCGGCCCTGTTTCATAAAAAACCAGCGACCCCGGCACAGAGGCAAGCTCCGCCAGTGTTTTGCGCCGCGCGCCTGATTTGGGCGGTAAAAACCCGCCAAAAAAGAACCTGTCCGCAGGCAAGCCCGACAAAACCAGCCCCGTCAAAGACGCCGATGCACCGGGCACGCAGGTCACCGGCAGGTTTTCCTCGCGGCAGGCCACCACCAGTTTATAGCCGGGGTCTGAAATCAGCGGCATACCTGCATCGGATACCAAAGCCACGCGCTGCCCCTGACGCAGACGTTCAATAATTTTCGGGCGCATTTCGGCGGCATTATGGTCGTGATAAGGCATACGCGGCGCGGAAATACCATAAACCGACGCCAATTTGCCGGTTTCCCGCGTGTCTTCACAGGCAATGACATCCGCCGCGCGGAGCGTTTCCAGCGCCCGCAGCGTTATATCGCCAAGGTTGCCAATGGGAGTCGCCACGATATATAAACCGGGTGTAAGATCAGCCTTGAGGTCAGATTTGAAATCATCCTTGGGCGTGGACATCGGTTTACACGTCTTTCATTTATTATTTGGGCATTTATTATTTGGGGCATAAGGCGCAAAGACGGCAAATGATGTATGCTGATGCGGTCATTAAACGCCTGAATCACGCTTTTATATATTAACGGAGCTTTTTCTTGAAACAAGCCTGCACAAAACGCCTTCCTTTGTTCCAATCGCTGTTCCTGTGCCTTGCCCTTGGTGCGGCGGCCTTGCTGCCGGCGGGCTGTGCCACGGGCACGGCCACAGGAAACCAACCAAGCGCCGCGCAGGGCGTTGTCACCAATGACCCGAACAGCATGCCCGATATTGGCTGGCAAACATACCATCAGCGCCAGACATTGAACCGTGAAGACCAGACCGCCGCGGCGCAGGCCGCTGAAACCAGCACGGCGGTCAAAGTCGCCCTGCTGCTGCCTATGTCGGGCCGCAGCGGTGATCTGGGGCAGGCGATGCTGAAAGCCGCGCAGCTCGCGCTGTTTGACGTTGGCGGCAATAAATTCGAATTGATCCCCCTTGATACGCAATCCACGCCGCAGGGCGCCGCCGATGCCGCGCGTCAGGCCACCGCCGCACGCAGCGACCTGATCCTCGGCCCCATTTTTGCCGATGATGTGCGCGCCGCAAAACCTGTTGCCGCATCCGCGAATATTCCCATGATTGCCTTTACCACCGATTGGAAACTGGCGGGCAACGATACCTATGTCATGGGTTTCCTGCCCTTTGCGCAGGTCACGCGCGCCGCGCAATACGCACAATCCCGCGGGCATAGCCAGTTTGGCGTTTACGCCCCGCAAACCGAATATTGCGACGTCGTCATCAGCACATTGCAACGCAGCGGCGCGCCCGTTGCGCGCACAGGCCGCTATGCCGCCGGTGAAACCAACCTGCAAACACTGGTGCAGGAATTTGCCCAGCAATCTGCCGCCGTGAATGCGGCAGGCAATCCCGGATTTGCCTTTGACACGCTGATGCTGCCGCTGGGCGGGGAAAGCCTGCGCTCGCTGGTGTCTTTGTTTGACCTTGCTGGTATTAACAACAAAAACATGCGTTTCATCGGCACGGGCCTGTGGGACGATGAAAGCCTTGCGCGCAATCCCGCGCTCTATGGCGGATGGTTCGCCGCGCCCGATCCGTCCCTGCGCCGCGATTTTGACAAGCGTTATCAGGAAACCTATGGCGCCGCGCCGCCGCGCCTTGCGACCCTCGCCTATGACGCCACGGCCCTTGCCGCCATTTTGTCACGCGGCGTGCAGGACAAACCCTATAGCCGCAGCCGCCTGACCAATCCGCGCGGATTTGCCGGCATTGACGGGCTATTCCGCCTGCGCCCCGATGGGCTGAACGACCGCGGCCTGGCTGTGCTTGAAATCCAAAGCGGACGTGCACGCGTGGTGGATCCGGCGCCCACGGCCTTTACCGGTTCGGGCAGTTAAGCCTATGTGCCTGACGGAAATCCGCGCCCGCATGCGCCGCGCCTGCAAAGACGCAGGCCGCGCCGAAAATGCGGCCACGCTGACCGCTGTTTGCAAAAACCAGCCGGTAGAAAAAATCCTGCCGCTGATTGCGGCGGGGCAGCGTGCATTCGCCGAAAACCGCGTGCAGGAAGCCGAAGGAAAGTGGCCCGCATTACGGAGCGCCTATCCGGATATTTCCCTGCACCTGATCGGCCATTTGCAAACCAACAAAGCCAAAGACGCCGTGCGTTTGTTTGATGTGATTGAAAGTCTCGACCGTCCGGCGCTGGCCGATGCGCTGGCCAAGGAAATGGAAAAACAAAACCGCCGCCTGCCCTGTTTCATTCAAGTGAACACGGGGGAGGAGCCGCAAAAAGGCGGCATCGCGCCGCAAGACCTGCCCGCGTTTTTTGACTATTGCCGCGCGCAAAATATCGAAATTGCCGGATTGATGTGCATTCCGCCGGCAGAAGACATCCCCGCTTTGCACTTTGCGCTTTTGGCCAAACTGGCCCGTGGCTTGTCCGCCGAAAAACCCCTGCGCCTGAGCATGGGAATGAGCGGAGATTTTGAAATTGCGATTCGATGCGGGGCGGATCAGGTGCGGATTGGCTCTGCCCTGTTTGAAATAATAAAACCCGAAGAAAACTGATATTTTTCAAATATTTAAATAATTATCCGATTTTTTGGCATCCCATGCTTGCAATTTCGGAATCACGTTGACATAATGCACATCATTCGTATGAGTTACATAATTATTCGTAAGGCCCATACCCGCCACGACAATAATAATTGCGCGCCGGGTGCGATTTAAACAATATCTCGCAAAGCCCGACGGACATTCAGGCAAGAAACAGATACAAAAACCGCACAAGAGACATCACACCTTATAATAAACACCCCGACTATCCACAGAGAGGCACAAAGACCATGGGTAAAATTATCGGTATCGACCTTGGCACGACGAACTCTGCCGTTGCCGTATACGAAAACGATCAGGCCAAGATTTACGAGAACCTGCTTGGCAAGCGCACGACCCCTTCGGTCATCGCCCTCAAAAAAACCCGTGACAAAGCATCCGGCGACGTATCGCAGGAATGGATCGTTGGCGAAAACGCAAAACGCCAGTCCGTTGCCAACCCGCTGAACACCATTTACGGCGTCAAGCGTTTGATCGGCCGCAAATTTGCGGATCCGGAAGTGCAGAAAATGCAGGAAGTGTCTTCCTACAAAATCGTGCCGGCGCCGAATGGCGACGCATGGGTTGAAGTAGATGGCAAGGCCATGGCCCCCGCGGAAATCAGCGCGAAAGTATTGCGCGAGCTGAAAGAAGCTGTCGAAAAGCAAATCGGCGAGCCGATTACCGAAGCCGTCATCACCGTTCCCGCCTATTTCAACGACGACCAGCGCCGCGCCACGCGCGATGCCGGTAAAATCGCGGGTCTGGATGTCAAACGCATCATCAACGAACCGACCGCTGCTGCCCTTGCCTATGGCATGGACAAAAAAGAAGGCGGCAAGGTTGCCGTATTCGATCTGGGCGGCGGTACGTTTGACGTTTCCATCCTCGAAGTCATGGCGGACAAGGAAATGGGCACCATGGTGCAGGTTCTGTCCACCAACGGCGATACGTTCCTTGGCGGCGAGAACTTTGACGAACGCATCACCGAATTCCTGGTAAAGGAAATCAACACCGAACACGGCACCGACATCGACCTCGGCGATGCAGGTTCCCGCGCGAAATACGCACAGCAAATCCAGCGTATCCGCGAAGCGGCTGAAAAAGCAAAAATCGAACTGTCTTTGCAGGATGTTTCGACCGTTAACCTGCCCTTCCTGATGCAGGATGGCGAAGGCCAGACGGTTAACTTTGAGCTGAACATGACCCGCAAGCAGCTGGAAGGCCTGGTGAAAGACCTGGTTGATAAAACGCTGGAGCCTTGCAAAAAAGCCCTTGCCGATGCCGGCCTGAAACTGTCCGACCTTGACGAAGTCATTCTGGTTGGCGGTCAGACCCGCATGCCGCTGGTTGTTGAAACCGTTAAAAACTACTTTGGCAAAGAACCCCGCCGCGACGTAAACCCCGACGAAATCGTGGCCATGGGGGCGTCTGTTCAGGGCGCTATTCTGGACGGCAAAGTTGAAAACGTTGTCCTGCTGGACGTTATCCCCCTGTCGATTGGCATCAAAACCAAAGGCAATACGATGACGCCGCTGATCGAGCGCAACACGCCGATCCCGACCGAGTTCAAGGACATCTTCTCCACCGCCGAAGACGGCCAGCGTCAGGTGGATATTTTCATCTATCAGGGCGAACGCCCCGTGGCGACCGACAACAAACTGCTGGGCCATTTCGCCCTGACCGGCATCCCCCCCGCAAAATCGGGCGAGCCGCAGATTGAAGTCGCGCTGAACATTGACGCCGAC
>JAVEWI010000083.1:0-7116 GCA_034004625.1 Bdellovibrionales bacterium | reverse complement strand
GGGTATGCAATGCGGCGGTATGCACCGTCATAGCTTTTGGTATGGGCGGTTTGTGCCTGCGCGGCGGCAACCAGATGTGCGGGATCGAAAACATCAGCCGCAGCGGGAGCTGTTAACAGCGAAGCGCAAAGCAGAACCGTCAGTAAAAAACGCATGGTTACACCAAACGCGATTTTTCAACCGCCGCGTGAATGAACGACGTGAACAGCGGATGCGGCTCAAAGGGCTTCGATTTCAATTCCGGATGGAACTGCACGCCCACAAACCACGGATGGTCTTTGATTTCGACTATTTCAGGCAGCTTGCCATCGGGTGACATGCCGGAGAAAACAAGCCCCGCGTCTTCCAGCTGTTTTTGATACGTCGTATTGACTTCATAACGGTGGCGGTGGCGTTCGGAAATTTCCGTGGCGCCATAAATTTCAGCAGCATGCGATCCCGCGGCCAGTTTCGCTTGATAAGCGCCAAGGCGCATGGTGCCGCCCATATTGCCGGCATCGGCGCGGCGTTCAACTTCGCCGCCTTTCATCCATTCGGTCATCAGGCCGACAACGGGGTTGCCGCATTTGCCAAATTCGGTCGATCCGGCATCGTTAAGTCCCGCCAGATTGCGCGCGGCTTCGATGACGGCCATCTGCATGCCAAGGCAAATACCGAAATACGGAATTTTGCGTTCGCGTGCGAATTGCACGGCGCGGATTTTCCCCTCTGTCCCGCGTTCGCCAAAACCGCCGGGCACCAGAATGCCATGCACGTTTTCCAGCAAATGCAGGTTGTCGTCTTTTTCAAAAACTTCGGCGTTCAGCCATGCCAGATTGACTTTGACGTTATTGGCAAAGCCGCCATGCGTCAGCGCTTCGGAGAGCGATTTATAGCTGTCGAGCAAAGACGTATATTTGCCGACAACGCCAATGGTGACTTCGCCTTCCGGATGCTGGATTTTGTGCAAAATCTCCATCCACTTGGACAAATCAGGCGGCGGCGCTTCCAGGTCAAAATATTTCAAGACCTGATCGTCGAGGCCTTCGCCGTGATAGCTGACGGGCACCTGATAAATGCTGGGCACATCAAGCGCCGGAATAACGCGTTCGGGCAGGATGTTGCAGAACAGTGCGATTTTGCGGCGCTCTTCCTTGGGGATTTCGCGGTCGGCGCGTACCAGCAAAATAGACGGCTGGATACCGACCGACAAAAGTTCTTTTACCGAGTGCTGTGTCGGTTTGGTTTTCAACTCCCCCGCTGTCTTGATATAGGGCATCAGGGTCACGTGAATAAACAGCGCGTTTTTCAGGCCGACTTCGTTGCCGAACTGGCGAATGGCTTCCAGAAACGGCAGGCTTTCGATATCGCCCACCGTGCCGCCGACTTCGCACAGGATAAAATCTGTGTCGTCATATTGCGGGTCGGCAATGAAATCTTTGATCTCGTTCGTGATATGCGGAATGACCTGTACCGTACCGCCCAGAAAATCGCCGCGGCGTTCTTTTTGCAATACGTTCCAGTAAATGCGGCCCGTGGTGATGTTGTCGGATTTGCGCGCGGCAACGCCGGTAAAGCGTTCGTAATGGCCGAGATCAAGGTCGGTTTCCGCGCCGTCATCCGTCACATAGCATTCGCCGTGTTCATAGGGGCTCATCGTGCCCGGATCGACGTTGAGATAAGGGTCAAGTTTGCGCAGGCGCACCTTGAAACCGCGGGCCTGCAAAACAGAGCCCAGTGCGGCTGCGGCCAGACCTTTGCCAAGGGAAGAGACAACCCCGCCCGTGATGAAGATATAGCGTGGCATCGGGGTTCTCCCTTTTGATGTGATTATTGTGCGATCGGCGCTTTCGGTGTCGCGGCTTCTTCCGCTTCGGCTTTTATAGCGTCTTCGGCCGGAATCGTTTTTTCAATCGCAGCCGGCTGATCGGCGGAAAGTTCCAAAATGCCCTGTTGTTTGCCGCTGTTGCTGGTCGCGGTAATCGCCAGAAGCAGGCTGGTGCAGAAAAACAGGCCGGCCAGCAGAGTCGTCAGGCGCGTCAGCGCGTCTGCCGTGCGGCGCGGTGCCATCAGGTTGGACATAGAGCCGGAGCCGCCTGTCAAACCGCCGCTTTCGGACGGTTGCAGCAGTACAACGGTGATAATACCGACGGCGACGATCAAATGAATGACCAGCAGAACTTCTTGCATGGACGTAGTAACTCCGGTTCGTTTTTTATGGAAACGCATGTACCGTTTCCAGTGATGGTTTTAAAACTCTTCCCGCCAAAAAGCCAGCGGTTTTTGAACGCCCTCAAGGCTTTGGCAAATCATTGAAAGACCACGCCAAACTGGCGCAGGTTATTCACCTGCATCCGGATTATAGATGTTATCCAGCACCTTGCGGTTGATCTTTACGTTATATTTTGACATCAGGCCCTGACGGTATTGTTCTATCAGGTCGCCCTGCAGCGAGCGGCTGAGCGCTTGTTGCAGCTGTTTTGTCTCGATCGCCGCGCTTTCTTTCGGCAATTCCGTGCGGCGCTCCGTCATGCGCATGAACGACAGGCGGTCATCACCGCGCACGGTGGTGGCCTGTCCCGATTTTTCGATCGAGAACAAAGCGGGTATCATTCCGCGTCCCAGCGGCGCCTTGCCCGCATCGCTGTCACGGCGCAAAAGCTCGCTGCGTTCCGGCGTTTTGCCAAAAGATTTTGCAACCGCGTCAAAATTTTCGCCCATATTCAGGCGTTCCATGACCTGTGCCGATTTGGCGTCCAGCATGTCGTTTTTGCGCGCGTTTTTCCAGCTTTGTTCGACATCGCGGCGAACATCGGCAAAGGGGCGTGCCACAGCAGGCGCGATCTCGACTGGGGATACAACCACAAAACCGCCTTCGGGCGTTTCAATCAACGTGCTGACGTCGCCTTGTTGCAGGCCAAAGCCGGCTTCCAGCGATTTATCGGCTACCGGCAAAGCCGCAAGGTTTGCCTTGCGTCCTGCGGGGGTAAAACCGCTGGCATCCACGGCTTCGATTTCGGCTACGGCCAGTTTGTATTCCTCCGCCAGTTGTTGCAGCGAAACGGAACCTCCTGCAATCTGGTCTTCAATCTTGTTCACGATTTCATAGAGCGCATCTGCGCCTTTTTCCGTGGCCAGACGTTTGGAGATTTCCCCGCGTACCTGTTCAACTGTTTTGCCTGTGGCAGGCTTGGTTACCTTGACCACCCGCACCAGATGCCAGCCAAAATTGCTCTGCACGGGTTCGGAAATATCGCCGGCGGCGGTGTTTTTGAATGCCGCATCCGTCAGCTGCTCCGCGATGTCATCTTCGGTATAGGTACCGGCGACAACATTCGCGCTGATGTCCTTCAGCGTTTCGAGGCCTTTCTTCAGGTTCTTGCCCGCCGCAATGGCAGCCACGCGGATTTTTTGCGCTGTTTCCAGATCGTCAACGACGAGCTGTTCGATCTCGCGTTCTTCCGGTGTGGAATAATCGCGTTTGTGTTCCTGATAATACGCCAGAATGTCTTCTTCGCTGACGGCGGGGTTAATGCCCAGCGACGGCGCATCCATCACCAGAACGGCAAGCTTGCGGTATTCGGGCAGCATATAGCGGTTGATGGTTGATTGGTAATGCTGTTGCAGCTCTTCGTCCGTCGCTTCGGGCACAGCGCCGATTTCTTTGAGCGTCAGGGTGAAATATTCCGCGCGGCGCGCTTCGTAACGGAATTTAAGCGCGTCATCGACAAGGCGTGCCGGTGCATAAGCGCCAGCCGCCAGAGCTTTCAGCAGGTTTTCAGATGCGATCTGGCTGCGGACGCTCGCCAGCAGATCTGCCTCTGTCAATCCGGCGCTGCGCAACAGGTAGCGCAAGGCATCTTCTTCGGCAACGCCCTGTGCAACCAGCGGCGCGATATAGGCGCTGCGTACATATTGTGCGGCGCTGCGGTTATCCACGACCAGCCCCGCATCATGTGCGGCGCGGCTGAAAATGCGTGCATTGATTTCCTGATCCAGCAAACGTCCGGGCAGGTCGCTGCGGTATGCATCGGATTGCGACATGCCTTGCTGCGTAATATTGGTTTGCACCATGCGGTCAAACTCGGCGCTGCCCAACTTTTCGCCGTCAATGGTGGCGATGGTTGCTTTGGGCACGCTGCGGCCAAAAACGCCCTGCACGTCGGCGAAAATCAGGCCGCCGCCCGCAAGGAACAAAAGCCCCAGAAAGAACCATTTAAAAATGACCGACTGTTTGCCGGAGCGCATGGCACGCAACATAGAGATCGCCTCCTGTAAAATTCCTTGATAATCCACAGCTTTTTGGTCAAGATGTCAAGGCTTCTGGCAAGTTTATTTATCAAAATTCAAAGGGAGGCCCGGGATGTCCGCCACCAAACTTATTGTGGGTAACTGGAAAATGAATGGCCTTTTGAGCGATAGCCGCGCAAGAGCGCAGCAATTGGGCAGCGCCGTGGCCGCGCTTGAAAACGCCGGTTTTGATATGGTTTTGTGCCCCCCCGCCACGATGATCGGCGCCGTGGCCGATGTTTTGGCCGGATCATCCGTGCAATACGGCGGTCAGGATTGTCATACGGAAATTAATGGCGCCTTTACCGGCAATATCTCGGCCGCGATGCTCAAGGACCTCGGCTGCACCCATGTGATTGTCGGGCATTCTGAACGCCGCCAATACCAAGGTGAAGTCAGCGCATTGATTGCGGAAAAAGCCGCCGCCGCCCATGCCGCCGGTCTGGTGGCCATTATTTGTGTGGGCGAAACGGATGAAGAACGCAGCGCCGGCAAAGCGGATGGCGTTGTTGCCGCGCAGCTGGCAGAATCCCTGCCTCTTTCCGCCACGGCGGAAAACACGGCCGTGGCCTATGAACCCGTTTGGGCGATTGGCACGGGCAAGACCGCATCCACCGCCGATATTGAAAACATGCATGCGCATATCCGTGCGGAAGTGAATGCCAGATTGCTGGACGGCAGCGCGGGGCTGAAGCTCTTGTACGGCGGTTCGGTCAAGGCTGCCAATGCCGGGGAAATCCTGCACCTGAAAAACGTTGACGGCGTTCTGGTCGGCGGCGCCAGTCTGGTGGCGGATGATTTTATCGCCATTGCAAAGGCCAGTGCCAGTGCTTGAAATATTCCCTGCCCGCTTTATTCGATTTTGCTTATTTTATCTTCCGGCCTAAACTTTCTTTTAAAGTTCAGCTCGGAAGATTTCTGTTTTTACGCCACAAGCAGATGTCCTGATGTAACCAGCGCCTCTGCGTCTGTATGCAGAGCGCCTTGCAAGACTGCAATCTCTGTCCAGCCATAAGTAGCGCCGGTGCCATCGCGATCTATACTGATAACCGTATCGTTGCCGCTTTGGCTGAATTGCACGAAATCTGCCAAATTGTCATTCATCTCGTCATAAAGACCATAAAGCACATCCGAGATGTCGATAACATCGTTCTCGGCTATGCTAAAGTCTTTAATAAGATCGATACCGCTGTAGGCTGTCGCAGCTTCGAAGCGGAAGGTATCCGCGCCGCCGCCACCAAAAATGGTATCGGCTCCGGCATCTCCATAAAGAATGTCGTCACCAAGGCCGCCATGCAGCAAGTCGCTTCCATCCCCGCCGCGAATGATGTCGTTGCCGCTACCACCGTGGATGTTATCTGCGCCGTTTCCACCGTTCAGCGTATCATGGCCGTCCTTGCCGATAATCGTATCTGCCCCGGACGTTCCCGTGATTGTATCATCGCCGGATGTGCCCCAGATCCAGCTTTCATGGGTCACCAAGGATGTCACAAAACCGTCTGCGAATTCGATGATTTCGATGTTATGGGCGTTGTTGTAGTGGTGATTGAAGAGGTATATTTCATCGACACCGCTATTGATGACAATATTGGCGTGATTGCCGCTGCGGCTCGTGCTGATGTCGTTAATGGTGACGCCACTGGTAATGATAAGCCTGTCTGTACCACCTGCTGAGGCTTCACGCATTACATCCATGCCGGATTGGTAAATGTAAGTGTCGTTTCCGGTGCCCCCATGCAGGGTATCGTTACCCGCGCCGCCGTCGAGCGTGTTGGTGCCGCTCAAACCTTCCAGGAAATCATCTCCGTTGCCGCCGTAAAGCGTATCGTTCCCAGCTCCTGCACGTAGAGTATCGTTACCATCTTCTCCAAAAAGAATATCATCTCCTTCTGCGCCTAATATGGTGTCATTGCCATTGCCGCCATAGACGGTATCGTTTCCTGCACCTGCGGAGATGTTATCATCTCCGTCAAGTGCGTAAATCAAATCATCACGGAAACCGGCCAGTGAAAGTCCTGCGATTACATCATTGCCGTTTGTCCCATACGTGGTGGGCTGCAGGCTTGTCAGGCTCATGGTTGAGTTATCGGCGAACCTGATAGTTTCAACCTGATAAGAAGTGCCGAACAAATGCTGGTCAATCTTGATAGAATTGGCCCCGCCAAGATTAATGTGCAAATGACGCCCTCCGTCAGCTATCTGGCGCGTAAAGACAAGGTCTTCTGCTGTGTATCCCGTGGGGAGAACCAGCAATTCTGTTCCGCTGCCGCTTTCGAATATGCTGTCATGGCCAGATGTATAATAAAAGGTATCATTTCCGGTCCCGCCAACCATGGTATCGTCCCCCGCGCCACCATCCAGCGTATCATCGCCATTGCCGCCATAGAGCGTATCGTTTCCAAGACCTCCGTAGAGGGTGTCATCTCCGTTATTGCCGAACATGGTATCGTCACCGGCATAGCCGAACATGAGATCATTACCTGCGCTACCGTTGAGAGAGTTGTTACCGTCATCTCCTTGAGTGGAAGCTGTCACGGTGGTCAGGTCAATCGTGGGGCCACCATCAAAATACATGGTTTCAACACGGGAATTTGTACCGTTGTAAAAATTATTTATGGTGATGTTGTTGTTAACATCAAAATAAATAATCAAATGCAGGCCGGATTTTATGTAGCTGGCATTTGCTGATATAAACCCTGCGGACAGGTAAAGGCTATCACCCGTTGTGCTGCCGCTATCGATAATGACATCGCGCCCGCCGCTGTAGTGGTATACATCGTTGCCTGTGCCGCCTTCCAGGGTATCATTCCCTGCGCCGCCATCAAGCGTATCATCGCCAATCCCGCC
>JAVEWI010000082.1:0-7125 GCA_034004625.1 Bdellovibrionales bacterium | reverse complement strand
TCTTAATTCCGGAATACGGAAATACGGTCACGGCCTGCTTTTTTGGCGTCATAAACGGCGTTATCGGCACGGCCCAAAACCGCATCGATGGATGTTTCGCCGTCTTTGAATTCGGCAATACCGATGCTGGTCGTGAACGTAATTTTATGGTCGTTATAGGTCAGCACGTTATCGGCGGTCAGCTTGCGCAGGCGTTCGGCAATGACGGTAGCGCCCTGAATATCGGTTTCAGGCAACAAAGCCACGAATTCTTCGCCGCCCCAGCGTCCGAAAACATCCACGTTGCGCAAGGCATTGGTGCAGATCATGGTAAAGCGCTGCAAAGCCTTGTCCCCCGCGCCATGACCATAGGTATCGTTCAGCCGCTTGAAATGATCAAGGTCGAGCATCAGGACAGACAAAGCATGGTGATAACGGTTGGCGCGCATCGCTTCGCGTTCGGCAATCGCGGTAAATTCGCGGCGGTTGAACGTGCCCGTCAGTGGATCCGTGGCCGCAAGACGCAGCAGTTCTTCTTCTGTTTTGCGGGTTTTGCTGATGTCGCGCAAAACAGCGCCATAAAATTTCTGCTCGCCCTGGCTGAGATCGAAAATGGCGGCACTGGCGACAAATTCTTCGCCGCTTTTGCGCCGGCCGTAAATCTGGCGGTGACGTTCTTCTGAATGTTTGGCGCGGTTTTCACTATTGCCAAATTCATGTACCAGCATGTCATGCTGGATGTGGAAACGCTCGGGAAGCAAAAGGTCAAGCTTTTGCCCCTTGATCTCGGTTGCGGTATATCCGAAAATTTTTTCCGCGCCCTGGTTGAAAAAAATGATTTCGCTATTGCGGTCAATAAGCACCACGCCTTCTTCGGCGTGGGTAGCGATTTGCTTGCACAAATCCGCAATTCTGGCTGATTTACCGAACAGAAACATGATTTCGCTTAACCCGTTAACAGGCCCGCGGTCACTTGCGGCGCGGTGCAGACAGACTAGCAGTCTTCCCGCCCGATTCCAACTGGTCAATAAAACTTTCAATCAGCTTGAGCCCGCGCGACCAAAAAGCCGGGTCCGCGGCATTCAACCCGAAAGGCTTCAGGAGATCGCGGTGATGCAGCGTGCCGCCAGCCGAAAGCAAACCGATATATTTATCGGCAAAGCCTGCACCGCCTTTCTTTTCAGAATCTTTGTAAGCCATATAAAGCGCATTAACGAGGCAATCGCCAAAGGCATAGGCATAAACGTAAAACGGCGCATGATAAAAATGCGAAATATAAGACCAGAAATAACGATAATTCGTATCGTAATTAAACGCAGGCCCCAGGCTTTCGCGCATCACACGCATCCAGATATCGCCGATTTCTTCAGGCGTCAGTTCACCTTTTTGCCGCGCCGTGTGGAATTGATATTCAAAATCGTGGAAAGCCACCTGCCGCACCACGGTGTTCAGCATGTCTTCGACTTTTCGCGCCAGTAACGCAAGCCGCGCCGCAGGGTCTTTTTCCTGATCCAGCAAGGATTGGAAAACCAGCATTTCCCCAAACACACTGGCCGTTTCCGCCAGCGTCAGCGGCGTATCCGCCATAAAATATCCTTGTTTGGCTGCCAGAACCTGATGCACGCCATGACCCAGTTCATGCGCCAAAGTCATGACGTCTTCAAGGCCGCCTTTGTAATTCATCAGAATATAGGGATGTACAGACGGCACGGTAGAAGCAGAAAAAGCACCGCTGTCCTTACCCGCACGCGGCTGCGCGTCTATCCATCCACCATCAAAAAACTGCTGCGCCACTGTGGCCATTTGCGGGTGAAAAGCGCCATAGGCATCGGTCACAATTTTTTGCGCCTGTTGCCAGCTGATTTTACGTTTCGCGGCAAAGGGAAGCGGCGCGTTGCGATCCCAAATGTCGAGTTTTGCCTTGCCCAGCCATTTGGCTTTTAGCGTGTAATACCGGTGGGACAGGCGTTTGTGGCTTTTGCGGACAGACGTGGTCAATGCTTCGACCACTTCATCTTCCACCTGATTGTCCAGATTGCGCGACGCCATCACGGTTTTGAATCCGCGCTGGCGGTCATCGACTTCCTTGTCTTTGGCGATGGTATTGAGGATCAGGCCGAATGTGGCCGCATTTTCCTGCAGAACCTTGCCAATCACCGCATGGGCATCGCGCCGCACCGCGCCATCGTCCGACAGCAGGTGATGGAAAATTTCCGTTTCCGTCACAGTTTTACCACGGAACGAAAAACGCAACCGCGCCGATGTTTCATCAAACATCCGCATCCATGCCGCCGTACCGGTCACATCGCGGTCATGCAGTATTTTTTCGACTTCATCCGACAACTGGTGCGGGCGGTAAGACCGGATTTGCGTCACAACGGGTTGATACCGCGCGGCGTTTTTATCCTGCATCCATTTTTTAACCGTGCTATCAGACGCACGGTTAAGCTCGAGCCGGAAAAAAATCAGCTGCGCCGAAATATCGCTGATCTTTTCACTGACAGATTGGTAAAGCTGCGCCGCGCCCGCATCGTCCAGTTTTGTCGTCCGGTCAAGCGATACATAACCGCCCAGCCGCGCCAGCTCCGCACAGATTGCTTCGTAAAGCTCAAACGCCCGCGCAAAACCCGCAGGCGGCAGCTTTGCCACTTTATTTTCGTATTGCACCTTAAAAGCCGTGGCGACTTTTTCCGCTTTTTTCAACCCTGCTGCAATATGCCGCGCGGCCGGTGCCGGCACCAGATCCCCGAGATCCCAGACGGGCAAGCCGGATTTTCCGCCTGCTGCCCCTTTGGACGCAGCCCGCCTGCGGGCAGGCCCTGCCGTTTTTGAGGCATTTTTTTTAATTTTTGCGGATTTTTTTTGCGTAATGGCAGCGGCGGTGCGGGTCATGTTTACCTTTATGCACAAAGTCTGTGCTATAATTTGTTAAAGATAGTCCGGTTAATCTACACAATCTCTGTTCCAAATTCAAAGGCCGCCGATGTCCGCCGCTGCGCGTAAAAAACAAAAAACAGATTCCGCACGCCCCACCACAGACCTTGACGCCACGCGCCGCAGGCTTTTGCTGACGGCGCTGCCCGATGTCGCTTTTGACGGATGGCACAAAGACCTTCTTTATGCCGCCGCACGCCGCGCAGGCATCAATGAAGACGAAGCCGATATTGCCTTCCCCGACGGCACACGCGGCCTTGCCCTTTATCTGTCCGTCTGGGCGGATCATGAAATGCAAAACCGGCTGAAACGTGAAAAAATGGAAACCATGCGCGTGCGCGACCGCGTGGCGCGTGGCGTTGAAATCCGGCTGGACATTCTGGCGCCGTGGAAACAGGCTGTATCAACCGCGCTTTGCTATCTGGGCACACCGCCCGGCGGATTCATGCTGCCCGCGCAATTATGGCGCACGGCAGATATTATCTGGCTGGCCGCCGGCGATACCGCCACGGATTACAACCGTTATACAAAACGCTTTTTATTGTCCGGCGTTATTTCATCCACTTTTTTATACTGGCTGGGTGACGACAGCGACGGGCATCAGGACACGCAGGCTTTCCTGGCGCGCCGTATCGACAATGCGCTAACACTGGGAAAAACAGCAGGCGGCGCATTGGGCAAATTACGCCGCGGATTGGATATCGTTTCACGCAAGGGGAAAAAAGCATGATTTTCGGGCTGGAGCATATTATCAGCGCGGGACTTTTGGCATTGGCCAGTGGCGGCGCGCAGGCCTGTCCCGCCACACCGCCCGCCACCGTTGTCATGCAAACCCGCAACGGCACGCCCAAATATTATTACCACGTGCCCAGCAGCCAGCTGCCCCATATCAATACCGGTGGCAGCAAACCCAAACACCTTGGCCCCAATTACGTGATCGGCGGGCTGACCCATGGCAAGATCGGCACGGGATATCAAATCGAAATGATGGCGCAGCCCATGCCCGGGCGCGGCACACATTGCGTATCGGTCAAGCAAATCACCGTCACGCTGGATTACCAGCCCGATGTTTATATTGCATCCGAATACCGGCCCGGTTCCTGCCATTACAACGTAACGATGCAGCACGAAGTGCAGCACGTGAATCTGGAACTGATTACGCTGAACGAATTCCTGCCGCGGTTCCAGTCACACATCAGCCGCACACTGGCCAGCATGCCGCCCCTGCAACCCGTCACCCAGCAAGACCTGCCGCGCGTACGTGAATGGATTGGCGCACAGGTCAATACTGCCGTACATCAAGTATTGGCGCAAATGATGCAGGTGAGGGATTCACGCCAGGGCGGCATCGATACGCCGCAGGAATACGACAGGCTGGCCCGCAGCTGTGCGCATGAACCTAATCCCATCCGCAGATAATCAAGGCGCCGCTGCAGCCCCATCGGCAGGCGCGGCTGTTTTTGCCGCGCGCATATCCGCGCGCGCGTCCTGCATGGCCTTGCGCACCATGTCTTTCCAGTAAGAGCGGGACGGCCCTTCGGACAGCAGCACCCGCCACAAATCCAGCGCCGCGGCGGGATCGCCGCGCTGCGCCATTGCCAGGGCCTGATAATGACGCGATAGCGGATCATCTGCATAAATCCCCCGCACAAAGGCGAAGGTTTCAAGCGCGTCATCGCCCACCACGCCCTTGTTCAGCCGCACCTGCGCCTGTCCCAGCGTTGCCGCGTAATGCCGCAAAAGCGGATCTTGCGCCGCCGCGCCCAGCGATACGGCACGCTGTAAAAATTTCACTTCGTCTTCATAACGGCCAATGCGGCGGTTGATTTCGGCAAGGTTCAAATGTGCGCCAATATCATCGGGGTTTTGTTCCACCAAAATGGACATGGGACGTTTCGCCAAAAGCGCCGCCTGCCGCATTTGCAAATCCACCGACATGTCAAAAATCGCCTGCCGCGCACGCAAATCAGGCCGCCCCGTCAATTGGTAAATTGTCAGCGCCAAAAGCGGCAACAGCAAAACAATCACCGCGACCAGAAAACGGTCTTCACGCGTCGCGCGCAAAGGCTTCCCCTCTGCAGCAGGCACTGCCAGCTTATGCACCAGTTTAATGCACACACCGCCGGTTAAAACCGCCATCAGGATATACAGCATGGTCATGACCGCGCTCCTTTTCGCGCCGGACGGCGCAGCATGCGCCAGACCAGGACAAACCCCGCACCCAAAACCAGCAGGGGCGTCATCCACAAAACCCACGTACGCGGCGCCACGGGCGGTTTCATCAAGACATAATCGCCATAACGCGTCTGGATAAAATTCAAAACATCCGCATCGCTGTCACCGGCGACCAGCCTTTCGCGTACCAGCAGGCGCAAATCCCGCGCCAGCCCCGCGGCGGATTCGTCGATGTCTTCGCCCTGGCAGACAAGGCAACGCAGCTGTTTGCTGATGGCCCGTGCGCGCTGCTCCATCACTTTGTCTTGCAATACTTCGTCCGGCTGCACCGCATGGGCGGCGAGCGGCATAAAAACGCATAAAGCCAACATGCAGAAAATGCGCATCATCATTTCATCACCTCTGTAATCAGGGGTTTGAACATGCTGCGGTATTCGTTTTCCGTCACCGGCCCGACATGGCGCAGGCGGATAATGCCGCCGCGGTCGATGATGAATGTTTCCGGCACGCCATATACGCCCCATTCAATCGCCACGCGGCCTTCTTCATCCGCGCCGATGGCTTTGAACGGATTGCCGTGTTTTTCCAGCCACGGAGCCAGCGCCGCGGGTTTGTCTTTGTAATTGATACCGTAAACCGCAATGCCGTCTTCCGCCGCCATTTTGGCCAGCCACGGCTGTTCCGCCTGACACGGCACGCACCATGATGCGAAAAAATTGATAATGGCGGGCGCGCCGGCCAGATCATCGCGGTCGAAATGATGCCCTTCGGGCAAGGCAGCAGGCAAAATAAAATCCGGTATTTCACGCCCGATCATGGCGGATTCCAGCTTGGCCGGATCAACCCCGCGTAAAAGCGGCGCCGCGAATAACGCCAAAAGCAGCACAAAAACGGCAAGAGGGATCAGCCTGATGATCTGCGGTTTCATGCGGCCTCCTTTTTCCGGCGGCGCAGCGAAGGCAAACGAGACAAACGACGCGGCCACTGGCGCGGCGCCATGGACACCATACCACCAAGGGCAATCATCGCCACCCCCGCAAACAACAGCGCAATCAAGGGGTGATGATAAATACGCACCACATAACGCGCGCTGTTCTCCGCATCCTGATCGCCCAGAACGACATAGACCATATCCAGCCCCTGCAGGGACAGGGCGGCTTCGCTGGTGGCCTTGGCGCTTTCGGGGTACCAGCGTTTTTCGGGGGTCATGAAAAACCCTTCGGCTGCGCCTTCGCGCCGGACGTTAAACACGGCTTTGTCACGATTGAAATTGGGGCCAAGGTCGGATGCCGCGGTCAACATCACAAATTCATATCCGGCCAGATGCGTGCGGTCACCCTGCGCCATCCAGCGGATATCTTCGCGCCCCGCCTGCGTCGCGCCCGCAACGCCAATAATCAAAAGCGCAAAACCCGCGTGGGCAATCACCATGCCGTAATAACGCGCAGGCAGGCACAAGGCACCGCGCAAACTGCCCGCCTTGCGCTTCACATCCTGCGCCAGCGTCAGCAAAATCCAGAGGCCCGGCACCATCGCCGCCATAATCAAGGGGGTGGAGGGCAAGGGCGACAGCACCATCACCACAGCCGCCGCCAAAGTCAGCACCATCGGGGTGGTCAAACGGCGCAGCGTGGATTGCGGTTTACCCGCGCGCCATGCCATGGCGGGGGCTAGCCCCATCAACAGCGCAAAGGGCACCACCATCGGCACCAGCGTCGCGACATAATAAGGCGTGCCCACAGAAACACTGCCCAGTTCCAGCGCCGACATAAACAGCGGATAAAGCGTGCCCATAAAAACCGTCGCAACGGCGGCAAACAAAAATACGTTATTCAGCAGCAAAACCGTTTCCCGGCTGAACGGGCGAAACGGCGCGGCGCCGCGGATATAAGGCGCGCGCAGGGCATATAAAAACAGCGCCGCCCCCGTGGTTGCCGCCAAAAGCCCCAAAAGAATAATCCCCCGCGCAGGATCCAGCGCGAAAGCATGCACGGACGTCAAAACACCGGAGCGCACCAAAAACGCACCCAGCAAGGA
>JAVEWI010000081.1:0-7144 GCA_034004625.1 Bdellovibrionales bacterium | reverse complement strand
TCGACATCACCGCCACACCCGCGCCTGCTGCCGAATAAAAACGTTATTTCCGCTTGTGACGGAAACAAGTTTCCACATGGTCGTTCACCATGCCTATCGCCTGCATATAGGCATAGATAATGGTGGAGCCGACAAAATTCATGCCGCGTTTTTTCAGGTCTTTTGACAAGGCATCGGATTCCGGTGTTGTAACCGGCACATCGCGCAATGTCTTGCGGTGACCATGAATGGGTTTGCCGCCGACAAACGCCCAGACATAGGCATCGAAACTGCCAAACTCTTTTTGAATATCCAGAAACACCAGCGCATTGCGGCGGGCGGAGAAAATTTTAAGCCGGTTGCGCACAATGCCTTCGTCCTGCATCAGTTTTTCCAACATAGCGTCGGTCATGCGGGCGACTTTAACGGGGTCAAATCCCTTGAATGCCTTGCGGTAAGCATCGCGTTTTTTCAGGATGGTTTCCCAGCTGAGCCCCGCCTGCGCGCCCTCCAATACCAGCATTTCAAAAAGCCGGTTGTCGTCATGCAGCGGGATGCCCCATTCATGGTCGTGATATTCTTCATAAAACGGCTTTCCGGTGCCTACCCATCCGCAGCGGATTTTATCTTTTGTCATTGTCTTGCTCCGGCTTTAAAATAGACATCAACCATACCATGCGCGGCACGCCGCGCCTACAGGCCAAAAGGAACCCCCATGTCCGAAAAAACGCCCCCTGCCGTCAAAAAAATTCGCATCAGTTTTTTGCATGTGGCCATTTCGCTGGCCCTGACTGTAGCAGCTATCTGGCATTGGTACACCGGCGTTCCGCAAGACCGCGCCCCCATTAATGATGCCCCCCATCTGGAAACCACGGTTGTGGCGGGTGATCTGGCATTTCCGTGGTCGGTCGCGTTTTTGCCGGACAATCAGGGATTTTTGGTGACGGAGCGTGAAGGTCGCTTGCAAATGATTGCCGCCGACGGTAAATCACGCCGCGAGATTTTCGGCTTGCCGGATATTTTTGTATCGGGTCAGGCGGGGCTTTTTGACATCGCCCTTTCGCCGGCATTTGCGACGGACAAAACGGTTTATTTTTCATTCGCCGCCGGCACCAAGGACGCCAATAACACCGAACTGGCCCGCGCCCGTCTGGATGTTGAAAACGCGCAATTGCAAGACGTCAGAATTATTTTCCGCGCACAGCCGAAAACCAAAGGCCACCTGCATTACGGCGGACGCATTTTATTTGCACCGGACGGGAAATTGCTGCTGACACTGGGCGACAGCTATACCCACCGCGACCATGCACAAAATACCACAGACCATCTGGGCACCATTGTACGCCTGAACACGGACGGCACGGCGGCTGCGGGCAACCCCTTCGCGGATGGACCCGCGCCGGAAGTTTATACCTATGGCAGCCGCAATATGCAGGGCATTGCCATTATGCCAGGCACAGACACCATATGGTTTCACGAACACGGCCCCCGCGGCGGTGACGAGATCAACCTGCTCAAGCCCGGCGCCAATTATGGCTGGCCTGTTGTGACGTATGGGCGCGAATACAGCGGCATGAAAATCACCAACCTGCGCCACAAAGACGGCATGGAAAACGCCATCGTCCAATGGACACCGTCCATCGCGCCCAGCGGCATGGCGTTTTACACGGGCGACAAAATGCCGCAATGG
Source organism: Bdellovibrionales bacterium (assembly GCA_034004625.1). Classification (GTDB taxonomy): domain Bacteria; phylum Pseudomonadota; class Alphaproteobacteria; order Micavibrionales; family UBA2020; genus UBA2020. The sequence goes on along the minus strand of JAVEWI010000081.1, from coordinate 5,475 downwards.
CGCGGCGATTTGTTTGTCGGCGCATTGGCGGGACAACATTTGCGCAGGCTGGATATTACGGGCGGCGGCGCGATCATCCGGCAGGAAAAACTGCTGACAAACCTTGAATCCCGCATCCGCGATGTGCGCAACGGGCCGGACGGGTATTTGTATATCCTGACCGATGCGCCGGACGGGCAATTACTGCGCTATGGCCCCAAACGATAAGGCCATGGCTATATCCTGCGCAAGCGGGCTGGCCATAGCACGTAAAAAAGCATATAATTCTGACCATATTTAAAAATTCCAGACACGATCGGACATATACATGCAGGCCGTAAAAAACCGTATCAATATTGGCGAAACCATTGCGGGTAATCCGATTGATATCGTAACCTATACCCTTGCCGCGCCCGCCAAAGGCAAAAAACTGCACATCCAAAGCGGTATGCACGGCGGCGAAATTACATACTGGATCCAGCACCGTTTGTATAAATTCCTGCAAGAGCATTTGCGCGCGGGTGAAGTTGTTTTTATCCCTTGCGCCAATCCGGCATCGTGGGATCAACGATCTTATTTCTACACCTTCGGCAAATTCGATTTGTATGACGGCAAGGATTGCAATTCGCATTTCCCCGGCAAGGAAGAAGGATCGCTGCATCAACGCATTGCGCATGCATTATTCACGTTGTCCAAAACATGCGACCTCGGGCTTGACCTGCATACCGCGCGCGCCAGCCGTCCCTATGTCATTTTTACCAAGGAAGATTACCTGCCTTTGGTCAAGGACGTCGGGTTTAAATATAACTACATGGACGATATCGTAACACCGGAAACCGCCGGTTCTTTCGATTACGCCATGGACCCTGCGGGCATTGACAACCTGTGCATCGAATGCGGCAGCCATGACGAATATGACGCGGAAAAAGTCGAAGAAGTTTTCAACGGTATCCTGCGCCTGCTCGCCCGCCTTGGCATGATTGACGCGGCCTTGGCGCCGCCCGCACCGGGCGACAGTTATTATTTCCGCGACCACAAAAAGATTTTGACCCGCGCCGCAGGTTTCGTGCGTTACGACACGCCGCTGAACACGCCATTTAAAAAAGGCGATACATTGTTTACCCTGCACCCCAGCCGCGAACTCGGCGAAGAAATTCCCGAAATCGCCACCGAAGACGGCGTCGTTTACAAACGCGCCCCTACGCATATTTACCGTCTGGGCGATGAAACCCTGCATTACATTCCGGCGGACGAGCTGAAAAAAATCACGGTATAACGCGCCGTCTTTGCAAAACACCCGCCAACAAAAAAGCCGCCGGAGATTTCCAGCGGCTTTTTTGTTGGTCAGGCTTTAATCAGCGGCCTACGGTCGGCGCTTTTTTCGTACCGCCCGTGACGCTGGCTTTGACTTGCTGCGTATTCGCGGCTTTGCGGTGCAGCGGGTTTTTCTCGATATACCCTTCGCCAAAGCAATCGGTATAAAGCTGTTCGATCATGCCGCGGTATTGCGGGTGCAGGAAAGACGCGCCGTCTTCAACCAAGAATGGCGCATTCACGCCGCTGGCTACACCCGTGATGCGGAAAAGCTCCGCCCCGCACAAAGGCGCATCGCCCTTGTTCAGGCTGCCGCTGCTGATTTTAACCGTCACGGCATCCGCGGCAAGGTCAACCGATTTCAAATCGGCCTTTTCGCCCAGATAATTCCATTTCCAGCCGCCGTCTTTTTTCTCGACGCTGTAAACGCCTTCGGGCAGGTTTTTCTGCGCCGTTACTTTGCCGTCAAACTCGCTGTCATGCGTTGCATAGACTTTGATATAGAACGAGCCGGAAGAATGCGCATAAGCATCGTGGATCGCCGCAGACTGGTCACGCAGCGCGGAAATAACCGCCACGTTTTCCTGTTTGCTGAAATCCGCATAATGCGCGAACCATGCCATGCGGCTGAGGCCGGGGATGTTGTTTTTCTCGGCATCCGCGCTCATCTGGTCGGTCGGGCCTTGCTGGCGGTCGTTGATTTCGTTGATCCAGATTTTGCCCGTGCGGTCGATAATCAGATCCGCACCTGCAAGGCCGACTTTGCCGGACAGGCCCATTTTAACGCCCAGTTTATCGCCGATTTCCGCGATTTGCTTGGCGATATGGTCTTCGTACACATGTCCGATGTTATTGCCGACGCTGTCGCCCGGCTCGGTTGCCAACAGGCTGTCGCCCACGGCTTTGAGCGTCGCGCGCCCGGTAACGGAGAAAACATTGGATGCATCAATGCCGTGCGATGCCGCATGCGCTTCGATCACGGCGAGGCTTTTGGGGTCCGCGCGGTCGATGCCTTCGGGCAGGTTGCATTTGGTCACGCCGCGGCCGTTTTCTGCGGGCTGGGTATTGCCGACAAAGAACGACAGGTTGGCTTCGTTGCCTTCGATAAAACGGGTGACTTTGAACGGCGTTTTGGAACGCTGCGCATGGGCCACGAAATCGTCTTCGGAGCCGATAAAGCGCGTGGGTTCGTAATTTTCAACGCAGGACTGCACCACAACCTTGCCGCTTTCGCTTTTGACACGGTTGTAAACGGCGCGCAGTTCCTTGTCGCTCAGCTTGCTGTCCACGACTTCGGTCGGGATGACATAGGCACCTAGTCCCGCTTCTTGCAGGATATGCATCAGGTTGCCTTTGTTTTCAAAAAACAGGCGCGTGTTTTGTTCGTTGCTGGCCACAACCGTGGTGTTCAGATCGCGGTCGGCAATATGCTTCGCCCAGGATGCGGGCGGCGTGATGAAGGCGAAAACAGCGACTTTTTTATCCTGCAGCATTTTTTCCGGGATCGCGCCCACGATCTGCTCGGACATGCCTTTGGGGAAGCTGTTGATATAGGGGGTTGTGTCGAATTCCAGCCCGAATTGGGTCACGTTTTTAAACGCGGGGGCGTTTTTCTTGCCGCCTGCGATAACGGCTTTGCCGCCCACGCGGTTGAATTCCGACAACAGGCGACCCTGCGGCGGGGAATACGTCGGCATCAGAACCGTGACGCCGTCGGCGGCGAATTCATCGGAAATACGGGAAAAGGCAGCGTCCAGCGCTTGCTTAACTTTACGGATCATCATGCAGCCCCTTTCATGCAAAAAGAGGGAACGCCGATGGCAGCCGAAAACGTGTTACGCGAAAACTGGCCCGCATTGCGGACCTGATACAGATAGGTCATGGCCGTCTACTCCCTGACAGCGGTTGAACAAAAGCGAAAACTCTTCGCAGTAATGCCGGAAATGCGATATTTCGAGCGTTTAGCACAAAAAAGTTCGCCGTTGCTTAACCTGCCTTCTCGGATTTTGTCCGGAGGGGCGCCCCCATTGGTCGGGGGCCGCGGGCCATTGGCACGTACGATTAACATAGTATTAATAGATTCGCGCGTTCAAAAGCAAGAGAAATTCGCTAGCCCATGACGCATGTGAAATAAATTTTACCCGCAAACAGCCAAACCCGCATCTAAAACAGCAAAACGCGCAAGAAAATTGCCAAAACGGATGGTGGCGCCTATAAACACAAAGACACTACCAAGCACCGGAGAGAAACATGACAACCGAAACCACCGCCACCCTGCCGCCCTGCCCCCTTTGCACGGGTGAATATACCTATGAAGACCGCGGGCTTTTTAACTGCCCGTCCTGCGGACATGAATGGAGCAGTACGGACAGCGGCAAGGGAGACAGCAGCGAAGAAACCGCCAAGGTCGTGCGCGATGCCAATGGCACGGTTTTGCAAGACGGCGATAGCGTGACGGTTATCAAAGATTTGAAAATCAAAGGATCGTCTTCAGTCGTTAAAGTCGGCACCAAAGTGCGCGGCATCCGTCTGGTGGATGGAGATCATGATATTGATTGCAAAATTCCCGGCATTGGCCCCATGGGGCTGAAATCCGAATTTGTGAAAAAGATTACCGAGTAACATCCCTGTGGTCTTGAAGCATACAGGGCGGGACATAGATTAAGCCTCACCCTTAATCGTATAAAAAACAGGAAAACATCATGAAAATCGCCCTTATCGGCGCCAGCGGCAATGCAGGCAGCCGTATTCTGGCCGAACTTGCCGCCCGCGGGCATCAGGTCACCGCCATTGCACGCAACCCCGAAAAAATCGCCACCGGCGACAACATTACCGCCGTCAAAGGCGATGCGGGCGATCAATCCGGCCTTGCCGCCCTGCTGCGCGGGCATGATGCGGTGATCAGCTCTGTCCATTTTTCGGCCAGCGACCCGCAGGTATTGATCGGCGCGGTGCGCGATTCCGGCGTGAAGCGTTATCTGGTTGTGGGCGGCGCGGGCAGCCTTGAGATCGCCCCCGGCCAGCTTTTGATCGACCAGCCGGATTTCCCCGCCGCATATAAAAACGAAGCCAGCAAAGGCGCGGCATTCCTCGACACCCTGCGCGGAGCGGATGATCTGGAATGGACGTTCCTCTCCCCCTCTGCCATGTTTGTGCCGGGTGCGCGCACGGGCACGTTCCGCATCGGCAAAGACACGCTGCTGGCCAATGAAAACGGATCCAGCATTTCATTTGAAGATTACGCCATCGCCATGGCCGACGAAATTGAAACCCCCGCGCATGTCCGCGCGCGTTTTACCGTCGGCTATTAATGCCGCGCATACCGCATAAAGGAATAGATCATGTCTTTTGCCAAAACCCTCGCGCTGTTTGGTTTTTTAACCTGCGCTGCGCCGGCTGTTATATCTGGCGTCACGCCCGCCCGTGCCGAAACCACCCGCAATCTGGCACAGGAAGAAGGCAACCGCAAAATCGTGGTGGATTTTTATAACCGTTTTTTCAACGACCATGACGTTGCTGGCGCCGGCGCGGTGATTGTGGATGATTACAAACAGCACAATCCCGATGTGCCGGATGGCAAGGCACCTGTGGTTGAATATTTCACCGCTTACTTCAAAGAAAACCCGCAATCCCGTGCACGCATTGTACGCAGCGTGGCGCATGACGACCTGGTATGGCTGCACGTGCATTCAACCAGCGGGCCGGATGACCGCGGACAGGCTGTACTTGATATCTTCCGCGTAAAAGACGGAAAAATCACGGAACATTGGGATGTAATCCAAGACGTGCCCGAAAAACCCGCCAATGACAACACGATGTTCTAAGATAAAAAGACGCGATATAAAAAGGGGCCTGCTGCGGCCCCTTTTTTATTGCTTCCGCCTTCTCTTTACCACCAATGTTTTTGCCGCGGCATGGGGCCGCGCGCCAGATAGTCGCGCAAAAGCTTTTGATACCGCGTTTTGGATGATTTCAGAGGTTTGTGTTTTAAATCAATCAGGTATTTTTCCGCTTTCCACACATTGCGCGGACTTGCGCGCCAATCGGCGCCGCAATCATCCAGATGCGCGACCTGATAGGCTTTGATCTTGCCCGATTTATCGACATAGGGTTCGTAATAGCTCCAGGCCAGATCGCGCAGCGAACGATATTGCGGCGGGCGCCCATGCAGCCCCTCGTCCC
>JAVEWI010000080.1:0-7179 GCA_034004625.1 Bdellovibrionales bacterium | reverse complement strand
ATCTCTTCAAAGCGCTGCGCACGTGGTGCGTTTTCGCTCCAGAAATTATGGTGTGTCATGCGCAGTATTCCGGCAGAGGTGAAAGATTTAACGTATTATGAGAATATGACTGAGTTTGTCAAGACTCTATATACCGTGGCCTATGAAGAGGCTTGGTTATCAAGGTATTGATAAATATTGAATATATTTAATAATCAAACCGGATGGAGCCTGAACGTCCGTCCGGATTACGGTGATAGGTGATGCGGCTTTTGAGGGCGATGTTATCGCCTCTTTCACGCATTTCCTGCGTCTTGGCTTCCATTCCGCGCTGGGTATGCAGATGCTGTGCAAACAGAGCAGGGGTCGAAATTTTGGTTTCCGGTGACGTGACCCAGAATGCATCACAATCGCGCGCCGTGACCGCAGGCAAAGGCTGGCGGTCGCGCAGGGCAAGGTGATTGAACAGCATCATCATCATGACAAAGCAACTACTCGAAAAAAATAAAGGCGCGTGATTTTTGATTATGGACAGCAGTATAACGCCCCCCGTATCCAGCCACAAGCCCCCAAAAGAAGAGCCGGAAATGGATCAAAGGGCAGCTATGCGTGTGCAAAAAAGCGCACAGAAAAAAGACCGGTCAGGGAAGGGACCGGCCTTTCTTCAGGGTGCAAGAAGAAGCAGAGATTGGAAGCGGGAGTTTCCGGGGTTTAGTCGGAAGCCTTCTCCTTGCGGGATTTCGTGGATGTGGCAACGGGGGTGTCGTCTTCTGCCGCTACTTCGCCGGTTTCTTCTTCGTTTTCGGGGCCTGCAAGCATATTGCCTGTCACAACACCGGAATTTTCAAAGATTTTGCGTTCGATTTTTGCCATCAATTCCGGATTTTCTTTCAGGAATTTACGGGCGTTTTCGCGGCCCTGGCCAATGCGTTCGCCGTCAAAGGCAAACCATGCGCCGGATTTTTCAACGATGCCCGCATTCACGCCGAGGTCGAGAATTTCACCGGTACGCGAAATGCCTTCGCCGTACATGATGTCGAATTCAACCTGACGGAAAGGAGGCGCCATTTTGTTTTTAACAACCTTCACACGGGTATGGTTACCCACGATGGTTTCTTTATCTTTCAGCGCGCCAATGCGGCGGATGTCGAGGCGTACGGACGCGTAGAATTTAAGCGCGTTACCGCCCGTTGTCGTTTCGGGGTTGCCGAACATGACGCCGATTTTCATACGGATCTGGTTGATGAAAATCACCACTGTGCGCGATTTGGAAATGGAACCAGTCAGTTTACGCAGCGCCTGGCTCATCAAACGGGCTTGCAGACCCATATGGCTGTCGCCCATTTCGCCTTCCAGTTCGGCCTTGGGTACCAGAGCGGCAACCGAGTCAACGACCAGAACATCAAGCGCGCCGGAGCGTACCAGTGTATCGGCGATTTCAAGCGCCTGTTCACCGGCATCGGGCTGTGCGATCAGCAGGTTTTCGATGTCGCAGCCGAGTTTTGCGGCATAGGAGGGATCAAGCGCGTGTTCCGCGTCGATGATGGCGCATTGGCCGCCGGACTTTTGCGCGGCTGCGATCACTTGCAGCGCGAGGGTGGTTTTACCCGAGCTTTCCGGTCCGTAAATTTCGATGATACGGCCACGGGGCAGGCCGCCGATGCCAAGCGCCATATCAAGGCCGAGGGAACCGGTGGAGATGGCTTCGACTTCCTGTTTGGAATCGCTGCCCAGTTTCATGATGGAGCCTTTGCCAAAGGCACGTTCGATTTGGCTGAGCGCTGCATCCAGCGCTTTTTGTTTTTCGGCTGCGTTCATTTCGTTACCCTGACGGAGTGCGGTGACAGACATGTTTGATTTCCCTTTGTTGTCTCATGCGGTGGAATGAAGATCAATTCCGAATCTCTATCCTTATTGTACACAATCTGTTCCAATCAACAAGAACAAAAGAGAACAATAAAAGAACAAAATAAGTGTACATAATCGCAAAAAGCCGATAGGTGGTTGCCACGGGGTGCAAAGCTGGCTAGCGTCAGGATATTCAATTTATTCAAAAGCCGGAGGTTCCGATGCCCGCAGCGCAAAAACCGCAAACGCCGAACAAGCTTTGGTATGGCTATCAATATACCAAAGGTTTTTTCAAAGCCTGTTTCCAATACCCCAATAAAGACACGGCCAAACAGGGTGGTAAAAATTCGGGCATCTCGCTGGGTACATTATATGTGGGGCATATGATTGCCGCGCCTTTGATGGGTGCGGTGGCGGGGCCTTTTGTGTCGCTGGTGGTGTCGCTGGCGGCTTCGGTTGTGGGAATCCATTACGGCATCAAAGCGTTTCAGGATTTCCGCCATGTGGCGAAAAGCCCCAATGTATATGGCGAAGTTTACCGTGCCGAAAATAACTGGCGCACCGAAAAAGCCAAAGGCGGGATTTTCAAACGCCTGGGGCTGGCGATGAAAAGAGCAGCGAGCCCTGCGAAAAAAGAACCCGATACGCGCCCGCGCGGCGAAGGCCCGATCAGCAAAGGCGTGGTTTTTGAAGGCCGCGACCGCACGGTTGATTTCAATGATACGGCAACACCGCCCGCGGCACCCGTATCGCCGCCGCCCGCCAATAACAATACATCTGCCGCACCCAAGAAAAACGGAACAGGCCCCAAAGCGCCGTAAAGCGCGCAAGGGGTTTGATCCATGTATAGGGCCGGGCGTAAAAGTGTTAATGCCTAGTTCTTTGATCTTGCGCTGTTTCTTGCGTAACAAAATGTCGTCGGCGATAAGCGTTGACATAACTTTAATGCGGGCGTAAAGAATCATTCCACCTGTCGCCAAAAATTGAAACAAAACTGCCCGTGCAGGGGCTACGCATCGTTTACGCCCCGCATTTCAGAGATGAGGTTATCAGATGGAACAGAACGTAAAATCCACCGCCGTAAAGCCGTATGAAAAAATCTATGGCAGCATGACCCGCCTGAAGGCTTATGGGGCTATGTTCATGTTAGGGGCGAGCGCCGTGATGTGCGTTGTGGAGCCGATCTTCCTTGGCTTTGTGGCTTTTCCCTTGATTATTGCGGCAATTGCGCCCCAGGGGTTTAGCGAGCTGAAACGCGAATTTTCCAAGGAAGCCGGTTTCCTGCGTGATGCTTTGCAATCCATTCGCCGCGATATGCGCCAGCTGTTCCGTTTTGGGAAAACAGTTGATGTAGAGGCAGCGGCTGTGGCGGCGCCGGTCGAGGAGGCTTCTGCGCTGGCTGGTAAATCCAGCCGTACAGATTTCGGACGCGGGGTAGAGCCGCAGGAGGCTGCGCAGGACGTTTCGGCAGATAACAAAGCCCAGCCGCCCGCCAATAGCAATGCGCCGGCCAAGCGTAAAAACGTCGCCTGATCGCAGGTCGATCAAAAATTGACATAATTTCAAGCCTGTTTTATAATTTCTGTATGTTTACCGAAGCGTTTTTTGCCGGAGCGGCCTGTGCCGCTTGTGCGGGCATGGGGGCTTGATGCGCGATACCACCGATAAGGCCGATCATCAAACGACAGACGCCGCAGGGGAAAGCCCGGTCGGCGCGACGCCCGTTTGGAAAAAAATCATCAAAGCCGCCGTTTATGCCAGCACCGCCATGATTGCGCCGGTCAGCATCGGGCCGCGGTTCAGGCCGCGTTTTTCCATGGGTAAACTTGCGATTTTTCTGGGCGTGCCTTTGATTGCCATGCCCTATGCCACGCATCTTTTTCCCTCTGCTAAAAATGTATTGGAAGAAAACGGATATCCTGCGGCATTGGTGCAGGATTTGGCGGGCGACCGCAGCAATATCCGCGTGCGCCCCGATAACGTCTGGGGACATGCGCACGCGTTTTTATCCGCGCCGGTTTACCAAACGTTGCTGGGCCGTAATGCCGAATGGCGCCATATGCGCGAAGAAGGCGTATTGGGCTATGCCAGAAAAGGCCACGGCTGGGACCCCGATATTATTTATGTCGCCGAGGATCGGTTGAAAGAGCTGCATGCGCCGTGGCGCAACCCGCGCAGTCTTTCGTATAACGATGAATGGCTGCATACGTTTTTGCACGAAGTGCGCCATGTATCGGCGGAAAATGCCAAGATGGGATCAACGCTGGGGCGTGAAGCCGATAGTGATTATGAAGCCGCGCGCGCGATTGTGCAGCATCTTGACCGTCCTTCTTTTGTGCAGCAATTGCTGCATTACAAAAGTGGTTCTTTTGCCGAAACGCATGATACGGCGCTGTATCTTTCCGCGCGGTTTAATGGCCGCGCCGCGCCGGATATTGCGCAGATGCAGGAAGCCAATCAACAAGCCCGCGCCGCGATGGATGAAGTGCAAATCAAAGGATTTTCCCATTTCATGGGAGCTGTGGATTGCTATGCCAAAGAAACGCCGCGCCGCCCGTGCCGTTATACCGTGAACGGCGAACCGGTGTCCGATCTGGCGAAGGAACGCATGTTCATGCATTTCCGCAATTTCCTGCAAACGCCGCAGGCAAAGGTGACGATTGATATTCCCGTGCCGTCTTCGGATGCGGCGGGGGTGCCGTCCTCTTCTGTGCCAAAAGAAAACGCATCCAGCGGGCGTAAACCGGCATTGCCCCGCACGCCGTCGTAAGTACGGATCAGACGCATTTTTATGACGCGCTGTCGATGACTTCTTTCACTTTGGTTGCCAGTTGTTTGAGCGTGAAGGGCTTGGGCAAAAACCAGACGTCCGCGCCCAGATGTTCCTTGAATTTATCTTCCGCATAGCCCGAAATGAAAATGATTTTGATCTGCGGGTATTTTTCTTTGACCTGTTTGGCCAGCGTCGTGCCGTCCATTTCCGGCATCATCACATCGGTGACCAGAATTTCGGGCACCACGTTGCTTTCTTCCAGCAGGCGCAGCGCGGCCGTACCGCCGGGCGCATCTAGAACCTGATACCCTTTGTTCGACAAAGCCCGTGCGCTGAACGTGCGCACGGCGTCTTCGTCTTCGACCAGCAAAATACGGGCGGAGCCTGTCAGGTCGCTGGCGGTTTGTTTTTCTTCCACGATTTCGGCTTTTTGCGCGCCGGCGGTTTCGGTGAAGCGGGGCAGGTAAATAGTAAAGGTTGTGCCCTTGCCCATCTGGCTGTTCACGGAAATAAACCCGCCTGTCTGGTGGATAATACCGTGGACGGTGGCAAGGCCAAGGCCGGTGCCTGCGCCTATGTCTTTGGTCGAGAAAAACGGCTCGAAAATACGCGGCAGAATATCGGCGGGAATGCCCGTGCCCATGTCTTCGACCGCAATCGTCACCCATGACCCGGCGGGCAGGATGTCGTCATTCGACAAACGCATTTCCTGTTTATTGGCCAAATTCTGGGTTTTGATTTTGATTTGTCCACCCTGCGGCATGGCGTCGCGGGCATTGACGACAAGGTTGATCAGAACCTGATCCATCTGGCCTTGATCCGCTTTGATAAGGCCGAGGTCGCTGCTATGCGACAGATCCAGTTCGATATTCGCGCCAATCAAACGGCGGAGCAGATGTGACAATTCGCTCAGCACGTCTGTCATATCCAGCACGCGGGGTTGCAGCGTTTGCTGGCGCGAGAAGGCGAGCAATTGCCGCACAAGGTTAGCCGCGCGGTTGGCGTTTTGCTTGATCTGCATAATGTCGGCAAAGGACGGATCGCCCGGTTTGTGACGCAGCAAAAGCAAATCGCAAAAACCGATCATGGCGGTCAGCAGGTTGTTAAAGTCATGCGCGATGCCGCCCGCCAATTGCCCCACGGCCTGCATTTTTTGCGATTGGGTGAATTGTTTTTCAAGGTTCTTTTGTTCGGTCAGGTCGATGAAGTGCAAAACAAAACTGTCGCCCGATTTGAATTTGCGCGCATAAACCTGCGCCACGATTTCAATCGAACCGCGCAGCGGGATTTCAATAAAGGATTCCGCGCGAATGCCGCGGGACAGGTTTTTCAACCAATCCTCGGCGCGGGTTTGCGCATCGCCATCCACAAAATGCAGCAGCGGTTTGCCGTTCAGCGCATTGACCGGCAGTTTCATCATGGCGGCCAGCGTCTGGTTGCAATCGCTGATAACACCGGCTGCGTTCAGAAGGCAGATGCCCACGGGCGCTTCTTCGAACAGGCGTTCGAAACGGTCTTCGGATTCGCGCAGCGCCTGCTGCATTTTTTGTTCGGTCGTCAGGTCATAGACGATGGAGCGGGAAATAATGCCGCCGTCTTCGCCGCGGGTGATGGAATGGGTGATCGCGGCCTTGAACACGCGGCCGCCGGCGCCTTTCATCAACAATTCGCCGTGCTGGTGGTATCCGCCTTCGTCAAAACAATCAAACGGGCGGCCCTTGGCGGGCGGGGTGACAAGGAAATCATGCAGTTTCAATTTACCCAGCAGGGTTTTTTCATCCGTGCCGAAAAGACGCAACAGCGTGTCGTTGGCAAAACGGAATTTGCCGGATTCGTCCACGGTGAAAAAACCGACCGGCGCGTTGTCGGTAAAATCGCGCAGTTTTTCGCGCTCTTCGCGGATGGCGGATTCCATCTGGTGGCGGTGGGTGATGTCGTCAAAACGCCATTGCACAAAACCGTTCCAGCCGATGATGTGCTGGCATGTGACTTGAAACCACGTTTGTTTGCCGCGGATGCGCGTGTGGATTTCGCCGGTGGCGGAACCCGCGGGCGCGGCCTTGGCCTGCAAATCGTGCAGCAGTTTTTCTACCTGTTCCGAATGTTCAAACAAACGGGCAAAGGCGGGCAGGTCGCGCGCGCCCAATCCATCCACCAGTTTGTTGAAACGTTCGTTGGTGTAAATGGTACGGTTGTCGAGGCTGGTGATGATGCGGGCCTCGGCGCTTTTTTCAAGAACCTCGGTCAAAATCTGGCGGCTGCTGTCGATTTTTGTATAAAGCTTGTTGAACAAAACAATGCAGCATCCGCCCAAAAGGCCATACAGGTAAATGGCGAACATCGACATATGCACGCTGCCATAGGCCTGAATGTAAAATACCAGCAGGATGACAAAACCATATCCCGCGCTGGCGACAAACAACATGATGCTTTTCCATCTGTGCTGCGCTTCTTCTTTGCTGCGGGCGGTGGTGGCGGGCTTCCGCTCTAGAAAAAATCCGTTGTGTTCGGGCTGGGGCGCGCTGGTCACGTGGTGATCTCCCGTCGGGGTATTGCTGTTGACGGGCTATTTTATCAGT
>JAVEWI010000079.1:0-7257 GCA_034004625.1 Bdellovibrionales bacterium | reverse complement strand
ATACGAATCCTGCCCGGAGCGAAACCTTTCCCCGCCTGTGGGAAAGGATTTGCCCGTGCAAAACCAATCTTGACATAATTATTTTTGCTGACGTATCATTCCCGCATCATTCACTTTATGCGGGAAACGCTTGCAATGCTTGAAAAGTTTAAAAAATCAATGCGTTATATCGAACGCCGCCATAAAAAGAAAGTCACAGGCGCCGGAGTTGCGCTGGGCGGTACGGTAGCTGTGGGCGGCGTGATTGCCACGGGGATTGTGGCGACGCCCTTTATACCGCTGATGCTGCTGGTTCCCCTTTATGGCGGCGGTATGGCGGGTCTTTTGGGTGGCGACACGTCACGGGTCAGGCAAAACGAATTTTCTGTCAACGGTTTCAAGCTGGTCGGCGATGCGCATGATCTGACGCAGATCAAGGCGATGCAGGAATATATCGACAAAAAAACGGCCAAGCTGAAACATCTGGGCAGCTTGCCATCCAAACTGGAAGAACAACTCCAACGTCACATCGCGGACGTGGCGCCTGTATTACAGCGCGTGCGCGTCTATAAAAGCTACGCGTGGCGTGATGAAGAAAAAGGGGAGCAGTCTCTGTTCGAATTCCAGCGCGGCTTTATTGATGAAAAAGGTGCAGATGCAAGACAAGCGGTGGCGCGTATCGAACTGGTGCCCATGGGGCTTGCCCCGCGCAAGGATCCTGTGCGTTTGATTGTGGAACAGAAAAAAGATACGCCCGCTTTGCCCGCACCCGAAGTCTTGAGCGGAGAGTTCAAGGCTCTGGCGGACAAAGTCGATGGTGTTGCGGGACGGGTAGAGGCGCTGGAAAAACCGCAAGAGCCGGAAACCACCGCACGTCTTGACAAGCCGAAATTTAACGGCCGCCGCTAAGGCTAAACGTATTCAGTGACGCCACGGTAACTGTCCGGATAAGCAGAGCCTGCTGATTAGCCCGCTGCACTGCTGGCGGATGTTCCGCTTTGCATTTCGGCTGCACGGTCGATCAGGATTTTTACACCGGGCAGGGTTTTGCCTTCCAGCCATTCCAGAAAAGCGCCGCCAGCCGTCGAAACATAGGTCATTTTTTCTTCGACGCCGGCCTTGGCCAGTGCCGCCACCGTATCGCCGCCGCCGGCAACGCTGGTCAATTTGCCCGCTGCGGTCAGGGCAGCGACTTTTTGCGCCAGATGGACGGTGCCGTTATCAAAGGGGGCGATTTCAAAAGCGCCCAGCGGCCCGTTCCACAAAACGGTGCGTGATTCATCCAGAATATTTTCAATGGTCGCAATGCTGTCCGGGCCGATATCGAGCATCATTTCATCTTCGCGCACGGCATCGCTGCTGCGTGTTTCAACGGGCGGGTGGGCGCGGAATTCTTTCGCCACAGTGGCGTCAACCGGCAAGATAATGCGGCATCCAGAGCCTTGCGCGGTTTGCATGATGGCGCGGGCCTGGTCTTTCATGTCGCGTTCGCACAAGGATTTTCCCATCGGGTATCCTTGGGCAGCCAAGAAAGTATTTGCCATGCCGCCACCCAAAACCAATACGTCAATCTTGCGTACAAGGTTGTTGAGCAGGTCGATCTTGGTAGAAATTTTTGCACCGCCGACAATCGCCACAACAGGGTGTTCCGGTTTTTCGAGAGCTTTGTCGAGCGCGCTCAGCTCTGCTTCCATCAAACGTCCTGCATAGGCAGGCAGAAGGGTAGCCAGTTTATGCGTGCTGGCATGTGCGCGGTGTGCGCAGGAAAAGGCATCGTTCACATAGACATCGCCAAAACGCGACAGTTCGGTTGCAAAGGCTGCGTCGTCTTTTTCTTCTTCGGGATAGAAACGCAGGTTTTCCAGTAAAATGACATCGCCATCTTTCATGGCTTTGACGGCGTTTTCAGGATCAAGCCCTACGCAGTCGGGAACGAAGCCGATTTTTTTACCGAACAGTGCCGATAGTGCAGCGGCAACCGGCGCGAGAGAAAGGGAGACATCCTTGCTGCGCGGGCGTCCGAAATGGGACAGGATGATGACGCGTGCGCCTTTTTCTGTCAGCTCGCGCAGGCCTGGCACCAGACGTGCCAGACGTGTTGTATCGCTTACATGGCCATCCTGCATGGGGACATTGAGGTCAGCACGCAAGAGAACATTGCGGCCTTTCGAAGAAAGATCGTCAAGCGTCAAAAAACTTTTCATGGCATTCATCCGGGACAGGGGAACTTAAAAACACAGGTATCATGACCCAGCATAAGAGGGGGTGCAAGATAAACTTGGCGCCATCTGAATAAAAGAGAAAAGACTACTCAGCTTGCGGTGTTATTCATTCAATATGGTGATTTGGGCATCGGGCGGAAGTTCAAGCTGTTCCGGAAAGAGCAGTTCTATCATCGGGCCGCTGTTTTCTTCAACCCAGCCACGCACGCGGATTTTTTTGCCTATCAAGCTTTCCGGTGCATGCCCCGCGTATCCGTCTGCGGTGCGGAAGCGTGGAATTTTTCGCTGGTTAACCAAGATGGTGAAATCTGTTTTGGGGTTCTTGCCAAAATTGATGAAGGTATAGTGTTCTTTGGCTGCAAAGGAAACAACTTCGCCTTCATAAACCTGAAAAGAATTGTAGCTGTTCTGCATGATGGTTTTGTTATCTTTGACGGCAAAGGCGCTGAGCCCCCATAGCCCCATGGACTGGCTGCGGGCCAGTTCCTCATGTTTCAGAAGCGGAAGATAAAGATCGCGGCTGCCTGCGGCACCAAAAACCCATGCCAAGCCACGGGCAATCATTTGCGCCTGTACCCAATCACCGTTTTCGGTAATGGCATGTGACAGGGTATGGCCAAAACGGTTGGCGCGGGCGGTGGGGTCTTCACCAACGATATAAAACCCGATTTTTTTATTTAAAACGTTATGGTTCAGGTATTCAATCGCTTGCCCGTCCAATTGCAAAGGGATGCGGATATTATCAAGTTTGAAAACCTTGCCATTTTGCAGGCGGACCGTATCAGGTTTGACAATTTCCACAACTGTGCCGACTTCGATCAAGGTCAGATCAAAAGGCGATGTTTGTATGGGCGCTTTTGCTTGGGCTTCGGCGTTGCGGTTTGGCATGACCATGACCGGCGCGATCATCGCGACCAGAGCAAGGACAAAAAGGGCTTTTTTAAATCTTTTCATGCCTGAGTATAAAAACGCCTGCATTTTTTTGTCAATTCCCGCCGTTGCGGTAAAAATGCGGAGACGGGGGCTGATTATGCCCCGCCCAGCAAGCTGGTATGCGAAATGCCCGCATCCCGCGCCTTGATGGTCAGAGATGCCTTCAGCTTGTCCATGGCGCGTTGTTCCAGCTGGCGTACGCGTTCCTTGCTGATGCCCAGCTGTTTGCCAAGGTCTTCCAGCGTGACTACATCGTCGTTCATGCGGCGCTCTTCAATAATGGTGCGCTCGCGCGGGCTGAGTTCGCCCAATGCCTCGCCCAGCCATTGCGACCGCGTGGCATTGTCGCGCATGCCGATGACGACATCTTCGGGGTTGGGGGCCTGGTCGGCCAGAAAATCCTGCCATTCGCCGCCATCGCCATTTTCCCCCAGCGGGTTGTTGAGCGATTGGTCGCCGCCATTCATGCGGGCTTCCATTTCCAAAACTTCTTTCGGCTGCACGCCCAGTTCCTGCGCAATATGCGCCACGGCGTCACTGTCCAGAAAATCGCGGGCGGATTGCCCGTCAATTTTGGCACGCAAACGGCGCAGGTTGAAAAACAGCGATTTTTGGCTGGCCGTGGTGCCGGTACGGACAATCGACCAGTTGCGCAGGACATAGTCCTGGATCTGGGCTTTGACCCACCATGTGGCATAGGTGGAAAAACGGTTTTCCAGCGCGGGTTCAAAACGCGCGGCGGCTTCCATCAGGCCGATGTTGCCTTCCTGAATAAGATCGCCAATGGGCAGGCCATAGTTTTTGAATTTCGCCGCAATGGCCACAACCAGACGCGTATAGGAACGGACCAGTTCGTGCAGGGCTTTTTCATCCCTGTTGTCTTTCCAGCGGCGGGCAAGATCAAGCTCGTGTTCCTTTTCCAAAAGGGGAGCGTTCATCGCCGTGCGGATGTAGCGGAGGTTGGCTTGTTGTGTCGTCGGATCATCAAGATATGCCATGATTGCCTAGCTTTCCTTTTCGCCTGTGGGGTAAAGTCAAAACAGTTTTATCTGGGCGTATATTCACTTATACGACGCGGCATGGTTTTTGGATGTCGGATTTTTTCTGTTCATACTATTATAGTACTGTTTAGCCATAATCGCAAACCTGTGCCGGTTTTAGCCTTTATAATAAAGGCTTACCGGATGCTAACCTCAAAACAGACCAGAGAGTTCCTTTTTGCGTTTATGATTAGTTTTTATGAATTGATAACGAATATTTATATATAATGTCAGGCGGCCTGTAGCGATAAAACTTCGCCCGATGAAGATACCTGCGCACAGACCAATTGCCCCCCGTATCCGCATCCGCCGTCAAGACTGACCGAAACCTGCCCGACGGAAACGCCGCCGCGGTCGGGGTCGCATCCGCGGATGACGGTGCGGAAAGGATGATAGGGCGTTTTCATGGCGCCAAAGCTGCGCGCCGACCACCAGAAACGATCTCCCTGCGCGGTCAGCGGCAAGGCAGGGTCGAGCCCCGCATGCACGAACAATATATTATTGTCGTTATTGTTCAGGTGTTCGGTAAAGGCCGCACGGCGCAAGAGCGTGAAAAACTTTTCATGGCCGGGATTGGCGCGCATTTGTTCGCGCAGGTAAATCGTCCATTTGGTCAGTGGCACCACGCCTTCGCGCGCAATGCGCGCTGCATCGGCAAGCGAGCTGCCATAAGCCTGCAGCAGGCTGTTCATGTCGCCATGATGCGTGGCAATCCATTCCACAACCGCGCGGGCGCTGGGTGCGAAATGGATTTGCAGCAGCTTGCTCCACAGTTCTTCCTGCACGCCGCGCAGGTAAACGAAATCTTCGGGCACCATGCCGGGACGGGCCAGCAGGTTGCGGCGGAAATATAACAGTTCATCCAGTGTGGCGGCGGGATAGGCATGGGGGCCGGCGAAATAATTTCCGGTATAAAGAACGCGGTCGCCCGGTGCGCAATGCTTGTATATATGGTCGTGTATGGCGGCAAGCGGCGTCAGCTGTCCGCGAATGGCGGAAACTGTCCATATCCTGCGCGGTTGGCCCAGGTTGATGAATGAAGTCTTGAAGGACATCGCCATTCCCGCGCCGCATCGTGGCGCATCGCCTTTTATCGCATGGCGGCGCATCGCCTTTTGCGGTGTGGTTTTACAAGCAGCGCAAGGATGCGCCTGCGCCGCGCCATTTTATCCCCAATAGCTGTTGTTTTCCAAGAGGGGTTTTCCGGCGCGGGATTTTCACGGAGAGTGGCACAGCCCTGCGGCACTAGTCTAGGCGCGGATCTGTAATGGCGGGAAGGAGCGGGTGGCTGTCGCGGGAGGGTTGCTCCTTTATCAGGCGCAATGTCATTCGGAACAAACGGGGTGGCTTAACCCACCAGTTTTTCCGTAAATTCATCCGTGTCATAGCCCAGCAAGATGTCTTTGCCCGCCACGATCAAGGGACGTTTGACCAGCGACGGGTTTTCCAGCGCAGCGGCAAGGGCGGATTTTTCCGTCATGCTGTCTCTGGTTTTATCGTCCAGCTTGCGCCATGTCGTGCCTTTGCGGTTGATGACATTTTCCCATCCGTGAATTTTAAAGGCGGATTTCAAAACGGCTTCGTCCGCACCAGATTTTTTATAGTCGTGAAAATCATAGGCAATGCCGTTCTCGTCCAGCCAGACGAAAGCCTTTTTCATGCTGTCGCAGTTTTTGATTCCGTAAACGGTGATCTTTGCCATGTGTTTTCTCCGGTCGTATGGTGGCCATGAATGTGGAGCGGGGGCATAAAAAAAAGGCGGCTGGGATACAGCCGCCTTTTTGTCTGTTTTTATGGCTATCGTCAAGCAACGTTGGAAAGAACGGCCTCGAGCTTTTCGGCGGCTTTCTTTTCGTCGATCTTTTCGATCGCGGCAACTTCACGGGCCAGACGTTCCAGCGCAGCCTGATAAATCTGGCGTTCGCTGTAAGACTGTTCCGACTGGTCGCCTTCGCGTTTCAGATCGCGCAATACTTCGGCAATAGATACGGGATCGCCCGAGTTGATTTTTGCTTCGTATTCCTGTGCGCGGCGGCTCCACATAATGCGGCGGGTCTGGGAGCGGCCTTGCAGCGTGGCAAGCGCATCCTTAAGACGGTCTTTGGAAGAAAGCTTGCGCAGGCCAGATGCTTTTACTTTAGAAACCGGCAATTTCAAGCGCATGCGGTCTTTTTCGAAAGAAATGGTGTAAAGCGTGATCTCCATACCGGCGATGGTCTGGGTTTCAACGCCTTCGACAAAGCCAACGCCATGGGCGGGGTAAACCACGAAATCGCCAGCGGCGAAGTCAAGCTTCTCCGGCTTTTTGGCAACTTCCGGTACCGGCGCGGGCGCGGGTTTTTTGGCAACGGGTGCAGGAGCTGCGACCGGCGCTGCTTTCGGCGCGGCGGCAACGGGCGCGGCTGCGGGCTTTACGGCGGCTTTGGGTGCGGGGGCTGCTGCTGCGGCAGGTTTGGTAATGGTTTTAACGGCTTCCGGCTTTTTGGCGACGGGTGCGGGCGCTGCTTTTTTAACGGCAGGCTTGGCAACAGCCTTGGGCGCGGGCGCAGGTTTCTTGGCAGCCGGCTTTACAGCGGCTTTGGGGGCGGGGGCTGCTTTTTTAGCCGCAGGCTTCACTGCCTTGGGGGCAGGTGCGGGCTTTTTCGCAGCCGGTTTGGCTTTCGCGGCAGGCTTGCTGGCGGCAGAAGGCTTCTTCACGACCTTGGTCGCAGTTTTAGCGGTAGATTTTTTTACCGGTTTAGCCTTCGTTTTGCTTGTCTTTGCCATTGTGCCTCACTATAAAACGTCTGTTCACAGAAATGTCTGTTTAATCAAGTCACTGGTGGGCGTTCTGCCCTGCGGCTACACGTGTGCCATTCAAAAAAGACACTACATTAAATGCCATAAAATTTCAAGGAAATTCTTAAATTTCCATTAATTACGCATGTTTATGAGGGAAAAACAGACAGTTCGGGCAAAAGTTCCCGCACCGCGAGTTAGGGCAAATTGTCCTATTTGTTATGCAAATAGAGACCGGGAATCGGTCACGGTAATGCCCGCCGCGGTCTCGGCGCAGTGGTATATGGATGAAAATGTGGGGCTTG
>JAVEWI010000078.1:0-7298 GCA_034004625.1 Bdellovibrionales bacterium | reverse complement strand
TTGAAAGCGTCGCGGAAGGTGGTAACAGCCGCTTCATAGGATTTCACCTGCGCTACCGTCGAGGTAACACGGGCGTTTTCCATCAGTTCCTGGCCTTTCAGAATCCCGCCGATCAAAAGACCGATAATGGTCATTACGATGGCCAATTCCACAAGGGTAAAACCCTTTTGTGTGTGAATCGATTTCATGTATTCGCTCCCCAAAGTTGTTTGCGTTTAAGTTAATCATTAATCAATAGTGGTCATTAGTTCCGTGAACTCACTTACCCCGTTTGCGCAAAAACGTAAGAACGCTTCTTTGCCACGCAAGTCAGTGACCAGTCTGGTGACCCAATGTCTATAATTCAACAAAAAAGTTAAACGATTCCTTAAAGCGGCTTACTTTATTTCTCAAACTGACAAATTGAGCACGTACCATTGCCATATCTTTTTGTTATTGAAAATTTTTTCATGTACGCACGTACACGCTTAACATTGTCAAGATGAGGAATTGAGGATACTCAATCTGTATAAAATGCCCGTTTCCCGGCATGGAAAACACACCAAAAAACCCTGTTTTTAGCGTCTATTTTGACACTGCGACTCGAAGGCTCTCCAGACGAAATGAGAAGCCGCCGCACATGCGCATCATAACGCCGCACAAATTGAGTATCATTTTATATTATCTTTGGCGTAATTCTGTCGCCAGCCGCTGGGCGTTTCGCCCGTGATGTCGCGGAACACACGATTGAATGACGCGAGGGAATTAAACCCCGCTTCGGATGCCACCACCTGAATAGGAATAGAATCATCCGCCAGCATGCGCTTGGCGTCTTCGATGCGGTATTCATTCAAAAGCCGCGGCAGGCTGCGCCCGAAAGCCGCATTGATAACCTTGGACACCGTGCTTTCCGATGCCCCCACTTCACGCGCCAGATCCGCACGGCTGAAAGCATGTTCCTGATACACTTTATCCATATCCATCAGGATGCGGATTTTATCGGCAATCACACGCTCCTCCTCGCTCAGATCAAGCAGGCGCGTGCGCGGTGACTGGCTCAGCGCCACCGGCGGCGGATAAACACGGAACAATGTGGTCGTCGCCAGATAACAAAAACCGATACCAAGTGCAAGCAGCAGGGTGTCTGCTTCCTGCTCTGCTATCTGGTCTGCGGAACGGATAAAGCTGACCAGCAGAGCCAGCAAATTCGTGCTGACCAGCATCATGACCAGCCAATATCTTTCACGCCCGCCTTTGACATGCCACAAATCGGCAAAAATATTTTTACGCGCCCAGAGCAGCAAAATACAAACAGCCCCCGCCATGGAACCTGTCCAGTACAAAACATTTTGCAAATTGGCGCAGCCAAACAACGTCGCCTTGCATCCGCCCGCAAGCGGCAGCAAAGCCAGCGCCAGCAATACGCTGGCCGGCACACTCAAGAGGACAAGGAAATGCCTGCGCGGCGGTAAATCCACCAATCTGACAACCTGCAGAACAAGCAGGTAACATAGCGGCGGCCCCATAGACCAGCTGAACCATAATGCATAGCGGATGCCCTGCGCGTAATCTTCAAGCCTCAGCGCGAATTGAAAGCCAAAAGCCGCGGCCAAAAAAGAAAAATAAGCGATGGGAATAAAAGCCTGCCGCCAATTGCGCGCGCGAAACAGGATATAAACCAAAATCAAAACACTTTGGACAAGGCCTGTGATAGCAAGCCATTCGATCAGGCGAAAGGTGAGAGTACCGCTGAACATTCTCTCTACAAACCTCTATAGCCTCTTCAGGCAAAAGGCTTCCAAAAAATTGCCCGTACAGGGCCCATGTCTAAATGCTACGGCGTCAATACCGGCAATGTCACGTTCGTTTCCGATGCATCGCGCATCAAATCCTTGCCGCGCATATTGATAATCTGCTGTACTTCAATTTCAGGCACACCCAGCTCATCCACCAGATATTCCCGCATAAAACTCACTTCGTTCGGATGAAGCCCCGTGGACGTCATCAAAATTTCTTCCATCAGCTTGCGTGCGGATTGTTTTTCACCCTGCTCCGCCAAAACAAAGGCAGGCATTTGCCGTGCCCATCCGGGCAAGACATCACCCACAGGTTGCATGCGGCTGAGCGCATAGGCCATATCCAGCGCCAGCGGCAAATCATCCATCCGGTGGCGGGCCAAAAAAATCGCCTGCGCAAGCCAGCGCCATTTATTCGCAACCGGATTTTGGCCGATGGCGCCCAGATAGTTAACAACAACGGCAAGGTCTTCCGGCTTTTGCGTGGCGCCGAAATAATAAGCCGCCAACATGGGCACATGATTGGATGCCGGATCAAGGTCATGCAAAAGCCAGAACCATTCGCCCAGCTTTTTATAATCGTAATCCTTGACCGCTGTCACGCGCCCGCCGGAATTGCCAAGATTTTGAAGCGTGATGGCGCCAAAGCGATGGGAGAATTGCTCATCTCCCAATGTCATGATGCGCGCGCCGTTTTTCGTCGGCACGGGCGGCACACCGCCCCAATGCGCAAATGTTTCGTGCGCGCCATACCAAAAGCCCACATTAAGGGCGAGAGCCAGCGCCAGAAACAGATTGATCCGTAATCTGAGCCCGCCCGCCATCAGAATTCCCGCCGCGCAAAATCAAAGGCCGCAGCCGCCAAAACCAGCGCCACAAAAATACCGCCCTGTGCCAGAATAAAACCGGATGTGCCCAGTGTTTCCAGCATGCTGACAGCATAGGGGCTTGGCTTGTCGCCCAGGGCAATACCGCCCGCACCTTCAACACCGTAAACAAGCCACGATGTCTGGCCCATAATATCCAGACGCGGGATCACAACCGAAATCAGATCCATCAGGTTATTCATGACGGCAAAGGCGACATTTTCCGGCGGCTGTGCGGCAATGCCGATCAGCATGCCGATCAAACGGCAAAGGACGTAAAAGCCGAGGGTCGCAAGCGCCGCACCCGCCGCGCTCGACAGCACCATGGAGAAAAACAAGGCGGTCACAGCCATAATGACGCTCTCCGCGCCAATGCTCATGCTCCAAACAACCCAGCCGCCCTTATCGGGATTGCCCAAAAAGAATACAGCCGCAGCCACAGCCGCCGTCACGGCAAGTGCAATCAAAGAAAAGGCCAGCGCATGGCTGAACAAAAACGTCATGCGTGAAATGGGGCGGGACAACAGGAATTCAACTTCCTTGGTGTCAAACGCGCGGCGCATGTAAAAGCAGACAAAAAGCACAATGCCCAGAACGCCCAGAAACCGCAAACCGCCCGCGCCAAAAACAACCGCAAAGCTTTCCTGCTCCGTCACACCGGAAGATCCTAGGAAAACAGACATCCCCGCGCCCAGCAAAATCATCAGCATCAATGTCATGACCAGCTTGTCACGCAATGCGGCCGTTAATATGAATCCGATAAGCGGACGTGACACCATGATGCCCACACCTCCGGTTAGAGTCTGAAAGAAAAGGCCTTACATCCGCGTGGGGCGGCGATCCTGGCTGAACGTATTGTAAAGCTTGCGGTCCATATCATCGATATTGGATCCGGGAACAATCTGCGCCTTGATGAAGATCACAAGTTCCGATTTTTCAATACGGTCGAAATGGCTGCCAAAAGCCTTGCCGATCAGCGGCAGGTCGGACAACACGGGAATACCCTGCGTTTCAACAGAGTTGGAATCGCGCATCAAACCACCCATGACCATGACCTGACCCGACTGGATACGCAGCACAGAGTCGATTTCCTGTACGGATACTTCGGGGATCTGGTTCGGCGGGGCATTGGACGGGTCGATGTTGTTGAATACCAGCGCCAGCGGAATGGTCGGATCCTGAATAAAACCCGTGATCTTGGAAATAGACGGACGCACGGTCAGCAGGATTTCGCCTGTATCCGGGTTGGCCGTCGGCACCACCGTCATCAGAACACCTTCAGGAATACCTTTTTGTGTGCTGTCGATGGCGATACGCGGGGCAAGATCCGTTGTACCTTCGGTAATCTGCACGTCAAATTCGAAATACACGTTGTTTTGCGCAACGTTGACAATAGCAGGCTGGTTGTTCAGCACCGTCACGCGCGGGCTGGACAATGCACGCACCGTACCAAAACGGCTGATCGCCTGCACGGCCGCCTGAACGTCACCTGATTTAATCGCACCGCTGAACGTACCCGAAGGCGTCGGCGTCAAAGACGGCAGCGGGAAGCTGCCCGCCACAGTCGCAAGCCCCGTCAGGTTCATCAGATTCCAGTCGATACCCGTTGCGAATTCATCGTTCAGATCAACTTGCAAAACTTTCGCTTCGATCAGAACCAGCGTAGTCGCGCGCAAACGGAAAGCATCAAGGAAGCGCTTGACCAGTTTATGCTGGCGGTCAGATGCAAATACGCTGACGATACCGGATTGTTTGGTAATCGCAAAAGTCGCAGGCGCGTTCGGCACCAACGGTTCTGCCGGTGGCGTTGTGATGTTCAGCGTCGGGGCCTGTGCTGCAGGCATCGGCGCTACACGCGCGTCACCAGGGCGCGGAGGGGGCACGGAATTGGGGTCTTCCGGGTTATAAGGCTGCGGCGGCGGCAGCGGGTTGACCGGCGCGGCAACAGGATCGCGCAGCGTAGCCAGCGTGATTTGTGTATCGGAGGCCGTCAGGATTTGCTCCAGACCTTCGGAAAGCTCTTTCCACAGGTCACCTTCCAGCGTGGAGGAGACCGAAGAGCTGGACCCGCCTGCGGTTGTGGATTCCGTTGTTTCACCGGCAGCAGAGCTCAGAGAAATTTCGGTCGAGATAGAGCTGGTCTGTTTACGTGTCGATGCGATGTAATCCACCGAATAGTTTTTCACGTAAGGGCGGTCAAGTTCCACACGCAAAACATCATTTTCATAGCGGTAACGCAGGCCGGACATTTCGCAGATGCGCTCGATAACCTGATTAAAGGGGCGCTCACGCGCGGTAAAGATGATAGAACCGCGGATTTGCGGGTCGAGTTCAATATCAACATCCGCCTGATGCGCGAGTTCAAACATCAGATCGCGCAGGGAAACCGTCTGGTTCACCGAAACGCTGACCAGCGGCGACGGCAATTGCAATTCGGCAGGTGTCGCCACGATGGGCTGGAAATCCGGGATAGCTTCTTTTTCAAGCGGCGGCAGATGCGCAGGCGCAAGTACATCGCGGTACATCTGCTTGCTGGCTTCCGCGCTGCGATCATGATCCTTGAAAGTATTTTTCGCAAGCTGGCAGCTGGACAGCAGTACGGCAATCCCCACGGTCAGAACCATACGGGTAGCGCAGCGGCCAAAGCCGGAAGAAGAAAACATCATGACGACAATATCCGGATTTTCAATATGTTGCGGGTGCGCCGTGCGAAAGCGAAAAAAGTTCCACACACGGCAAGACATTGTTACAGAGACAGTTTAGATGTGTCAATGTTCGCCATGTCTTTGGAACCGCTGCTCAGCTTGAATTGCTGGATTTTCATTTTCATATCCGTTTGGATATCAGCTTCGTCAATCGCGGTCTTTTCCGAAATCACCCCATCGGCAAAAAGCCTGAAAATCGACTGGTCGAAAGAGATCATCCCTGCCGGACCGCCATTTACCAGAACTTCCCGAATCTTGGTCGTTTCGCCTTTCAGGATCAATTCTCGGATCAAGGCCTCGTTCAGCAAAATTTCCATGGCAACCACCATGCCGCCATCTACCGCACGCACCAGGCGCTGCGCAATAATCGCGCGCAGGTTCATGGACAGGGCAATGCGCACCTGTTGCTGCCGCTCTTCGGGGAAAAGGTTGATGATACGTTCAATCGCCTGCGATGCGTTATTGGTGTGAATGGTCGCCAGACACAAGTGCCCCGTTTCCGCCGCGGCGATGGTTTGTTCCATCACCTCGAAATCGCGTACCTCGCCCACCATGATAACGTCGGGTTTCTGACGCAGCGCGTTTTTCAGCGCGATGTGATAGGACGATGTATCAATACCCACTTCGCGCTGGGTGATAATGCCTTTTTTATGTTCGTGATAATATTCGATCGGATCTTCGATCGTCACGATATGTCCGCCCATGTTCATGTTGCGGTAATCAACCAT
Organism: Bdellovibrionales bacterium; assembly: GCA_034004625.1. Lineage (GTDB taxonomy): Bacteria > Pseudomonadota > Alphaproteobacteria > Micavibrionales > UBA2020 > UBA2020. The sequence continues at coordinate 1,224 of JAVEWI010000078.1, read as the reverse complement.
CGAAGCCAGCGTCGTCGATTTACCCGACGACGTCACGCCCGATACCATGATAAGCCCACGTTTTTCGAGCGACAGCTTTTCAAGAATTTTAGGCAGCCGCAAATCCTCGAAGCTCGGGATCTTGCTGGTAATACGGCGGATGACAAGGCCGGTATGCTGGCGCTGGCGCAGGACGTTTACGCGAAAGCGCCCTTCCTTGCCCATGTCAAAGGCAAGGTTCAATTCCATGTTGGAATCGAATTCGCGCCGCTGGCGGCTGGTCAATACTTCGTTGAGCATGGCCTGCACGTCTTCTTCCTGCAAAACCTGTTCGCCCAATTGAAGAAGATCGTCCTTGATACGCAAGGTCGGCGCAACGCCCACCGTCAGGTAAAGATCGGACGCTTCTTTTTTGATCATCTCGTTGAGATATGCATAGATGGCAACGCCGCTCAAAACGAATAACCTCCGTCAGGTTCACCATTATCCGCAGCCGGTGCAGGTTCCGGCGCCTTGGGCGGCGGGGCAACTGCTTTGGGCGGCGCTGTCGGCGGGGGCGCTTTAGGCTGATGCCCTTTGGGCGGCGCGCCGCTTGATTGTTCCGCCGTATCTTCCGCACCGGATTTAGTCGCGTTATGCGCTGTTTCCGCAGAAATCAAACCGCTTTCCAGCAAGTCGTTCACGGAGTCTTCCAGCGTCTGCATGCCATAGCGCGATCCGGTCTGGATCATGGAATAAATCTGCGCCAATTGGTTTTCGCGGATCAGGTTACGCACCGCGTTACTGCCCACCATGATTTCATGTGCCGCCACGCGTCCGCCGCCCACCTTGGGCAGCAGCGCCTGCGCCACAATCCCCTGAATGGAACTGGACAACATCGCACGTACCATTTCTTTTTCCGCCGCGGGGAAAACGTCGATGATACGGTCAATGGTTTTGGATGCGGTGTTGGAGTGCAGGGTACCGAAAACCAGGTGACCCGTTTCCGCCGCCGTCAGCGCCAGAGAAATCGTTTCATGGTCACGCATCTCCCCCACCAGAATAACATCCGGGTCTTCACGCAGCGCGCTTTTCAAGGCGCGGGCGAAACTGCGGGTATCGTTACCGACTTCACGGTGGTTAACCAGCGCACGTTTGGAGGGGTGAAAAAATTCCACCGGGTCTTCGACGGTCAGAATATGCGAAGATTCATTTTCGTTGATGTGGTTAATCTTAGAGGCCAGCGTGGTCGAGTTACCCGATCCG